>CAIJTR010000059.1 GCA_903823665.1 uncultured Rhodospirillales bacterium | reverse complement strand
TTTCGACCGATTGGCTTCAATCGGTCGAAACGTGCTCTAGTGTCCCGCACCAGAAATTCGCAAGGCGAATTCCTGGTAAAGCGGGCCACTAACCTATTGATCCTAGGTGTTTGGTCCCGGGATGAGGTGACGCGGATTAATTTTGAAGATTTCTGGGCTTTTCGTCCATGCAAGGTTGATCGCCTCGAAGGGCGTTCTCCATTTCAGCGCCTTCAAGTGCTTGGCGAAATTGTAGGCTGACACGAAAGCAAGGACGTGGCCTCGCAATGCATCGAGATCGGGATAATGGAATGCCCGGATCGTCGCCTCTTTGATGGTTCGGTTCATCCGCTCGGCCTGGCCGTTGGTCCACGGATGATAGGGCTTGGTGATGCGGTGCTCGATCCCGTGCTCTGCACACACGCGATCGAAGATGTGAGGGCCGAGATATGTCCTGGAAGGGCCAGTGCGATTTTTGGGGAGGTCGGCGAAGGCCATACCGTTATCGGTGAGCACTGTGTGGATAGAGTAAGGAAAGGCGCTGACAACGCCGCGCAGGAACTCGGCGCCGTTCATCTTCCCGGCATCGTCGCGGAACTCGACGTAGGTAAACTTCGAGACGCGGTCTATGGCTAGGAACATGTTGAGTTTGCCGCTGCTGAGGCGGAGTTCACAGATATCGATGTGGACGTATCCGATTTTGGTGTCAGTGAACTTGCCCTTTTTGGCGGGTGCGTCCTCGGTGTTTGGCAGGCGGGAGATGCCATGACGGAGCAAACAGCGATGCAGGCTGGATCGGGTCAGCTTTGGGATGCTGTCGCGTAGACATCCGAGCACATCGTCGAGCGGCAGCAGGGTGCGGCGCCGGAATTCGACGATCATCGCTTCTTCGACAGGTGTGAGCACGGTGCTGGCGGGAGCGCGCGGCCCCATCGGGGCATCGGCGGTGTTTGTGCGCGCCCGCCATTTTGCCACTGTGGTTCGGCTCAGACCGTAGCGTTTGGCCAGGGCACCGCTCGTCTCTTTCGACGCTTGGAGCTCGGCTCGAACTCGCGGCGTTGTTCGGGCGCTGCCGTGAAGAAAGCCTGCCATAACGTCCTCCCCTGCTCGGGTCAGTATAGCGTCATGACTCTCCGGGACTGAACACCTAGAGGACACCGCCGCATTCTCCAGGGTATGTTCTCTAAGTTCGGGCGTTGCCGGCACGCCCTGCGTGAGAAGCATCAATGACGCCCACGAGCATCGACGCCGACTGGTCCCAGGGCTCAGCCGTTCCAGCCGGCGAGCCTCGCGGCAGCCTCCGCCATGTCGGCCTCGGGCCCGCAATAGCTGAAGCGGACGAAGTGCCGGCCGCGATCGCGGTCAAAATCGACGCCGGGGGCGGCTGCGATGCCGGCCTCGGCCAGCATGCGACGGCAGAATTCCTGGCTGTCGTCTGTACGGGCTGACACGTCCGCATACAAGTAGAACGCGCCCTCGGCCGGGCTCAGCCGGGGGAAGCCCGCGTTGGGCAGGGCTGCCACCAGCAAATCACGCGAGCGGCGATAGGCGGCCACGTTGGCGTCCAGTTCCGCGGCACAGTCAAACGCGGCTTCGGCGGCAACCTGCGCCACGTGTGGGGCGGAGATCACCATGTTCTGTGCCAGCGCCTCGACGGGACGGGCGAGATCCTCTGGCAGTACCATCCAGCCGATGCGCCAGCCGGTCATAGAAAAATACTTGGAGAAGCTGTTGATCACCATCACACCCGGCCGGCCGGCGCCGGTGGACAGGGCGGCCCCATAGTGCAGGCCGTGATAGATCTCGTCACTGATCAGCCTGACGCCGTTCGCGCCGCACCAGGCGGCGATGGCGTCGAACTCATCCGGATGCAGCATCGTGCCGGCGGGGTTGCAGGGGCTGGCCACGATCAGGCCGTCCGGCTTGGGATCGAGGGCTTCGAGCATAGCGACGCTGGGCTGAAACCGGGTCTCTGGCCCGGCCTTGAGCATCACCGGCACCATGCCGAGGGCCACGAGGATGTTGACGTAGGGCGGATAGAACGGCGTCGCCATGGCGATCCGGTCGCCGGGATCGAAGGCGGCGAGGAATGCGAGCGGAAACGCGCCGGACGCGCCGACGGTGACGGCGATGCGCTTGGGATCAACCGTTACGCCGAACAATTCCGCATAATGCCGCGAGATACGGGCGCGCAGCGATGGCAGGCCGAGCGCTTCGGTGTACCCCATCGGCAGGCGTCCGCGCAGCGCCGCCTCCGCCGC
>CAIJTR010000058.1 GCA_903823665.1 uncultured Rhodospirillales bacterium | reverse complement strand
TCGCTAGGGCCAGCCATGACGACGAGACCCTGGCCGACATTGCCGAGAATGTGTCCGACGGCATCTTGATCAGCGAATTCCCCGTCCGCCTCGATGCCGCCCGCGCCGCCCACACATCCGGCATGACCGTCATCGCCGGTGCCCCCAACATCGTCCGCGGCGGCTCCCACTCCGGCAACGTCAACGCCGCCGATTTGGTGCGCGAGGGTCTGGTCGATGCTTTCGCGTCGGATTACGTCCCAGCAGCTCTCGTCGAGGCAGCCTTCATCGCCGTCGCCAAGTGCAATATCAGCTTGCCCAAGGCGGTCGCCATGATCACCGACAACCCCGCCCGCATGGCCCATCTCCCAGATCGCGGCCGCATCGAAACCGGCCTGCGCGCCGATCTTCTGCGCGTGCGCGTCCATGAGAGCATCCCCGTCGTCCGTCAGGTCTGGCGTGCCGGCGAACGCGTCGCATGATGCGCCGCCTCTTGCCTGACTTTCGAGAAAGGGTGGCCTGATGCGCGTCGCCATCTACTACGCTCCCCAGCAAAACGACCCACTCTGGCGGCTCGGCTCGCATTGGCTGGGGCGTGACGCCGACACCAACGCCCAGCTCTCCCAGCCCTCCATTCCCAACATCGCGGAAATCACCGCCGATGCGCGGATGTATGGCTTCCACGCCACGCTCAAACCCCCAATGACACCCATCGCCACCGCGAGTTGGGACGCCGTCGTCACCGCTGCCGAAGACGTGGCCGGGCGCGTCGCCCCGTTCAATCTGCCGCGCCTGGAACTGGCCGATCTCTCCGGCTTCCTCGCCCTGCGGGACGCCGAGCCCAGCGCCGAACTCCAGGCACTCGCCGATATCTGCGTCGAAGGTCTTGACCATCTGCGCACCCCGCCCACCGAGGCCGAACTCGCCCGCCGCCGCCGCTCCAGCCTGACCGACGCGCAGGACGCCATGCTCGTCCGCTGGGGCTATCCCTACGTGTTCAAAACCTGGTTCTTCCACATGACCCTGACGCGCCGACTGAGTGCGTCCGAACTATCCGTCTATCGCCCCGCCCTGGAAGACGTCTTCGCCGACACACTGCGCGCCCCTCGCCGCGTCACCGATCTCTGCCTCTTCACCCAAGCCAGCCCTGGTGCCGCCTTCGTCCTGGCCGAACGCCTGCCACTTCGGGGTTAAAGCGTATTTTCATTAACTAACCGGAACGATTTGGACACAGTTCTTCAAGACGGCCAAAACCCGCCTTGAAAACGAAAAAAAATAAACATCTCCCAACGACCGCGTCAGGCTCCAGCCACACGTCGGCACCAGCTTGCCCGGCGCGCGGACAATCACCGCCGTGATCACCGGGATCATCACAGCCAGGCCAAACCGGGTCACATGCCGCCACAGCACAACGCGCCCCTTGGGCGTCATAAAGCCCCGATAGAGCCCATCCAAACCGCCCCAGCCATCCTCGACGACGCCAGCTTCTTCCTCAAACTCCAAAGCCTGATAACGCTCTTCGGTGACAAGCCACGCCAGCAGAGCATGTTTTAAGGCCGGGCTGTAGGTGCAAATCACCAGCAATTGCATCAGCAGATTCCACTCCCCTGCCCCACGCACAGCTCCGCCGATGATGCAAAGCAGCACCAGCGGATCAGGAGTTGCGGGAATGCGGGTGACGGCCATTGGGGCGAGGCTCCTTTGTTAGAGTGAGTATCCACACTCTAACCACATAACTGCCACTGGCCGCAAGGACAATCCTCCCAACTAGGTATAAAACCGTAGGGTGCAGTTCGCTTTGGAACTGCACCATCTCTGCGGAAAAAAATGGTCCAGTCCCGAAGCGGACTGCACCCTACCCAGCGGATTACCCCAACAACGCCGCCCGCAACCGCGCAGCCCCCTCAGCCACGCTCCCGTCATTCACAACGCTCGTCACCAAAAGGCCAACCGGCAGCGGCACCTCCCGCGCCAGACGTCGCGCAATATCCTCAGCCCCCTCACGCCCGCGCGCCCGCAGCCGCTCCGCCAGAACCGCCGGAGACGCCGTAATCTCCACCACCCGCACCGCGTAACGCTGCGCCGCCTCAGCAATCACCGAACGCGAAACGCTGGCCACCACCACCACACCCGCCGCCAGTGCCGCCTCAATGTCCAACGAGATGCCATAGCTCAGCCCATGCGCCTGCCACCACAGCGCATACCCGCCCTCGTCGCGACGGGCGATGAAAGTCGCCTCATCCACAGGCAGATGATCCTCCCCCCCAGGCGTCGCCGGGCGCGTGATCTCACGCCGCGCAAACAGCACGCGCGTGTCGTTTGCAAGCCCTGCGCGAACCGCATCCAGCAGCGTGTCCTTGCCCGCCCCCGAGGGTCCGACAATCAGAACCAGCATCGCATCGCCCCGCCATTTTGACAGTGTCCAGCTACAGGCTACCCTGTTGTTCCCGCAAGCACCGGAGCGTCACAATGTTCACCACCCGCCCAGAAATCGCCGCAACCTTCGGCGTGGTGGCAACCACCCATTGGATCGCCAGCGCCGTCGGCATGGCCGTGCTGGAACGAGGCGGCAACGCGTTCGACGCCGCCGCCGCCGTGGGCTTCACCCTCAACGTCGCCGAGCCGCATCTGAACGGCCCGGGCGGTGACGCGCCCATCATCATTCACGACGCCAAAACCGGAAAACAGCACGTCATCTGCGGCCAGGGCGTGGCCCCCGACGCTGCCACCTGCGAGCGCTACACCGGAATGGGCCTCGACCTCATCCCCGGCACCGGCCTGCTCCCCGCCGTCGTGCCCGGCGCATTCGACGCCTTCGCCACCATGCTGCGCGACTGGGGCACGTGGGAGCTGTCAGATGTTCTGGAATTCGCCATCGGCTACGCCCGTCGCGGCATCCATCTCGTCCCGCGCATCCCGGCCGCCATCGAAACCGTCCGCCCGCTGTTCGAGCAGGAATGGCCCACATCTGCGGCCACATGGTTGCTCAACGGCCGTGTGCCGCAAGTGGGCGGCTTGTTCTCCCGCCCGGCGCTGGCCGATTTCTGGGAACGCCTGCTGCGCGAATCGGTCGGTGACAGCCGCGAAGCCCGCATCGACGCCGCCCGCAACGCCTTCTATCGCGGCTTCGTCGCCGAGGCGGTGGACAAGTTCTACCGCACCGAGCTGATGGACAGCTCCGGCCGCCGCAACGCGGGCCTTCTCACCGCCGATGACATGGCCCGCTGGTCCGCCCCCGTCGAAGCCCCGCTCAGCCTCGACTATCACGGCCACACCATTCTCAAATGCGGCACCTGGTCACAAGGCCCAACCTTCCTGCAGCAATTCGCCATCTTCAAAGGCATCGACATCGCGGCGATGGACCCGATGGGGCCAGACTTCATCCACACCGTCGTCGAAACCGCCAAGCTCGCCTTCGCCGACCGTGAAGCCTACTACGGCGACCCGGATTTCGTGCAGGTCCCGTTGGCGACACTGCTCTCCGAAGAATACAACGCCGAGCGCCGCAAGCTGATCGGTGATACCGCCTCGATGGAACTCCGCCCCGGCCAGATCGCCGGCTACAACCCCATCGTCGATCACCACGCCGAAGATCGCGCCACGTGGCTGACGCGTGACCCAGGTGCCGGCGAGCCGACCGTCGCCCGCCTCGGTGCCACCGGCGGCGACACCTGCCATATCGACGTCATCGACCGCTGGGGCAACATGGTCAGTGCCACACCATCGGGCGGCTGGCTGCAATCCTCCCCTGTCGTCCCCGGCCTCGGCTTCCCGCTCTCCACCCGAGGCCAGATGTTCTGGCTCACACCGGGCCTGCCGAATTCCACCGCCCCGCGCAAACGCCCGCGCACCACACTCTCGCCCAGCATGGTGCTGCGCGGCGGCGTGCCCTGGATGAGCCTCGGCACCCCCGGCGGCGAGCAGCAGGACCAATGGCAGACCGTCATGTTGCTGCGAATGCTCCACCACAACCTCAACATCCAACAGAGCATCGACGCGCCGAACTTCCACACCGAGCATTGGCCGAGCAGCTTCTGGCCGCGCGTCGCCCGCCCCGGCAAGGTCGTCATCGAAGGCCGCTTCGCCGCCTCCGTGCTCGAAGCGCTGAAAGCACGTGGCCACAAGGCCGAGATGGGTGACGACTGGAGCGAAGGCCGCCTCTCCGCCGCCCGCATTGAGCCAGACGGCCAGATGTTCACTGGTGCCAACCCACGCGGCATGCAGGGCTACGCTATCGGGCGATAAATATCCGGCTTCGTGGGGTAGAAACGCCCCACGAAGCATCTTGCCAGCCTGCCGGAGTTCTATACGATCTGTGATGCAACCCGCGCAAAGCGGGACATCAAATTTCGCAGGGAACAGACATGGCGAAACTTTCAGGAATTTGGGCAGCCGCACTTGCCACCGCGATGATGCCTCTGGCAGCACACGCCGCCGACCCCATCAAGATTGCCGTCATCGCCGAAGCAAGCTCGATCAGCGGTGCCTCCATTCCGCAGGCTGCCCACCTCGCCGCCGATGAAATCAACGCCGCCGGTGGCGTGGGCGGTCGCATGATCGAGATCGTCGAGTATGACGACCACAACTCCGCCGCTGACGCCGTCCGCGCCTTTCAACGCGCCGCCAACCAGGACCACGCCCACGCTGTCATCGCCAGCTACATCTCCGAGGTGGTACTCGCCCTCGAACCCTGGTCCGGCCGCCTCAAGCTTCCGATGATCACGCCGGGCGCTGCAAGCGATGACATTTCACACCGCGTCCACAACGATTACGACAATCTCAAATACACCTTCCACGGCTACCTCGCCTCCACCTTCCTGTCCGACAGCGTGTGCGACGGCCTCAAGGTCGTGGCCGTTGATCAGTTGCACATGAAGACCGCAGTGGTGATGAGCGAAGACGCCGCCTGGACCATCCCGCTCGACGCCGAATACCTCAAATGCCTGCCCAAGATCGGCATCAAGGTGCTCGACCACATTCGCCTCTCGCCAGACACGACGGACTTCACCCCGGTCTTCAACAAGATCGAAGGCCTGAAGCCGGACGTCATCGTCACCGGCATCTCCCATGTCGGCGTGCAGCCCACCGTGCAGTGGCATGACCAGCAAGTGCCGATCCCGATGATCGGCATCAGCAGCCAGGCCACGTCGAGCACCTTCTACAAAGACACCAACGGCGCCACCGAATCGGTGATCTACCAGACCGTGTCAGCACCCGATGTCGCCGTCACTGCAAAGACGATCCCCTTCACCAACGCCTTCGTGAAGAAATACGGCGTGACCCCGTCCTACACTGGCTACACCACCTACGATGAGGTCTACTACATCGCCGACGCCATCAAGCGCGCCGGCAGTTCCGACCCGGACAAGCTGGTTGCAGCACTCGAAACAACGTCCTGGACCGGCACCATCGGCAAGGTGGAGTTCTACGGCCGTGACAGTGACTTCACCCACGCGCTGAAGGTGAGCCCGGAATACATCTCCGGTCTCCTTGTCCAATGGCAGGGTGGCAAGCAGCAGACCGTTTGGCCATCGAATGTGGCCAACGCCAAGGTCAGCTTCCCCGCCTTTGTGAAGCTGCCGACCAACTAAGGCCTGCATCCGGCAGCCGGGGCACCCGCTCCGGCTGCCGGATTGCGCGAAGATCTCCATGAAATTACTCCAAATCCTGATTGATGGTTTCGCCATCAGCAGCCTTTACGGTGTCGGTGCCATCGGCTTCACGCTGATCTTCGGCGTCTCCGGTGTGCTCAACCTCTCGCACGGGGCCATCATGGTCACGGCCGCCGTCGCCGCATGGGCCGCTGCCGGAACGCTTGGCCTTGGTCCCTACGGGGGGGCCGGCGCAGGTGTGCTGGCCAGCGTTGCGATGAGCTTTGCCACCTATTTACTTGTCGTCCGCCCGATCCAAACCTCCAAGCGCATCCCGCGGGAGGAGAAAGAGATCTTCGTCCTCACCGGAACCCTGCTCTGGGGCATTATGCTGCAGGAGGCCATCGCCTACCTGTTCACGTCGAACCCCAAAACGGTGCTTCCGTTGATCCCAGGCGTGATCAGCATCGCCGGCATCCGCACGCCCTCGCAGGAGATCGTCACCGCCGTTCTCTCCTGGACCGCCATCGGGGCGCTCTGGCTGCTCGTCAACCGCACCCGCGTCGGCAAAGTGCTGCTCGCCGCCTCCATCAACCCGCGCGGCCTTACCTTGCTCGGCTTCGAACTGCCGACAATCTACCTCTACGTCTGGGGCCTCTACGGCGTGCTGGCAGGAATCGCAGGCGTGCTGCTCGGCTCCTTCCTTGGTGTATCTTCCGACAATGTGGGCCAGCTCACCGCCAGCGCGTTTTCCATCGTCGTCCTCGGCGGCCTCGGCTCCGTGACGGGCTCACTCGTCGGAGCCTATGTCGTGGGCTACCTTGAGACGATCACCGCCTATTTGATCTCGCCATCCATCCGCACCATCCCCGTCCTGCTGTTGCTGGTCGTGGTGGTCTATCTGCGCCCACAGGGCCTGCTGGGGCGCCGCTGATGTCGAACACCAAAACCTTTGCCATCGCCGCCATCGTCGTGGTGGCCCTCGCCTGCCTTCCCTTCGGCGTCTCCGGCTACGTGCTGGGACTCCTCACCCTCGCCTATTATTTCGGCGTCTTTGCCATGTCGTGGGACCTGCTCTTCGGGTTCGCCGGCGAGGTGAATTTCGGCCCCAGCTTCCTCATCGGGCTCGGTGCCTACACCGCCGGCATGCTGAACCACTACGCCCACATGCCCATATGGGGCTGCGTGATCTTGGGCTCACTCGCCAGCGTCATCGGTGGCTTGCTGCTCGCCATCCCAGCGCTTCGCCTCAGCGGCCCGTATTTTGGCCTGACAACGCTGGTCGCCGTGCTCCTCCTGCAAAACGTCATCGTGTTGTTCGCAGGCTGGACCGGCGGTGAAATCGGGCTCGACCTGCCAGATGTGCTCTCCATCGACGATCGCAACAATTACTGGATCTCTCTCGCCTTCATGACGATCTCCGGCGCCATCCTGTTCGGCCTCTCCCGCTCCGCCGTCGGCCTCATCCTGCAAGCCAGCGGCCAAGACGCGATCCAGGCCGGCGCCCTGGGTTTTAACGTCACCAAGCACAAACTCGCTGCCTTCTGCGTCAGCGCCCTGTTCTCTGGTCTCGCCGGGGCCATGCTGATCTTCTACGAAGGCACCGCATCGCCCGGCACAGTGGTCGATATCGGCGTTGGCGTGCAGGTCATCATCGCAGCCGTGCTCGGCGGCCGCCGCACGATCCTTGGTGCAGCACTCGGTGCCATCTTCCTCATCGTCGCCGGAGAAATCCTCCGCCCCCTCGGCGAAATCAGCACCTTCATCGTCTCCGCCGTGGCCCTGGCCGTCATCCTGTTCTTCCCGGGCGGCTTCCTCGGAACCCTTCTGCACCGGGGAGCACGCTGATGGCTGATTTGCTAGAAGTCTCCGGCCTCACCAAGCGCTTCGGCGGCTTGGTTGCCGTCAAGGACATGCATCTGCGCGTCGGTGCCGGTGAAATCTTAGGCCTCATCGGCCCCAACGGCTCCGGCAAATCCACCGTGATGAAGCTCATCATGGGCATTGAAAAGCCGAACGCCGGAAGTGTGCGCATCGGTGGCGTCGAGGTTGCCGGCATGCCCAGCCACCGCATCGCCCGCATGGGGGTCGGCATCGTCTTCCAGCACTCCCGCCCGCTGCACCGCCAGACCGTGCTGGAGAACATCAAACTCGCCCTCCTGCCAGACAGCCTGCTGCAACTCTTCGCCGCCTCCCACATCGACGACCGCGCCCGAGAGATCGCAGCCCGCGTGCATCTCGATCACGTCATGGACCGTCTGCCGGGAACCCTTCCCTTCGCCGATCTGCGCAGGCTGGAACTCGCCCGCGCCATCGCCCGCAACCCCAAAGTGGTGCTGGTCGACGAACCCTTCGCGGGCCTAACATCCGGCGAGGTTGCCGACTTCTCCGCCCTCATCGCCAGCTTCCGGGCTGAGGGCCACGCCGTTCTTCTCGTCGATCACAACGTGAAATCCGTCGCCGCCCTCGTGGACCGCGCACTTGCCATGTATCTCGGTGAATTCATCGCCGAAGGCACCGCCGACGCCGTGATGAAAGACGAGACCGTGCGCCGCGTTTATCTCGGCGGGGCCATCCAAACCGCCGCCCGCACGCCGCTCGAAGCCAACAACAGCGCACCATTGCTCGAAGTCGAAGACGTCAGCGTCTTCTACGGCAAAGCCCAAGCCCTGCAGAACGTCTCACTCCACGTCGGTGCCCGCGAGTTCGTCTCCGTCGTCGGTCTCAACGGTGCCGGCAAAACCACGCTGTTCAACGCCATTTCCGGCCTCGTCCCCTCCACCGGCAAAATCCGGTTTGACGGGCACGACCTCACCGGCCGAACCGGGGCCCAGATCGCCCGCGCCGGCATCGTGCAATGCCCGGAAAGCCGGGAACTGTTCGGCGAAATGTCCGTCCGCGAGAACCTCGATCTCGGCGGCCAGCATCTCCCGCGCGACGTCTCCGCCCGCCAACTCGAATGGCTGCTCGAACTCTTTCCCATCCTCAAATCCCGCCACAGCCAGGCCGCGCGCACGCTCTCCGGCGGCGAACAACAAATGCTCGCCATCGCCCGCGCGCTGATGATGCAGCCCCGCTTGCTGATCCTGGACGAGCCCACCTTAGGCCTCGCCCCGGTCATCCTCGAACAGCTCTCCAAGGCGCTCGAAAACCTACGGCAGAACACCGAAATCACGGTGCTGCTCGGCGAACAGAACGTCACCTTCGCGCTGCCCCACGCCGACCGCGTCTACGTCCTCGAACACGCGCATTTCATCTGGGAAGGCTCGCCGGAACGCTTCGCGGTGGAGGCCGGCGCGCAGTTCCTGTAACGTCCCTTCTCACCCTGCGGACGAAATTGATGCTCAATCCACTCGACGCCGTTCTCACCAAAGCCCTGGCCACCACCGGCCTGCCCGGCCTCGCCGCCATGGCCGCCACACGAGACGGCATCATCCACGCAGGTGCCGTGGGCGAACGCGCACCCGGCCAGCCCATGACCACGGACAGCGTGGCCCGCATCGCCTCCATGACCAAGGCCGTCACGACCATCGTGGCTCTGCGCCTTGTCGAACGCGGCCTGCTCACGCTTGATGACCCAATCTGCGACGTGCTGCCCGAACTGGTCGAGCCGATGGTGCTGGAACGCTTCGGCATCGACGGCAACCCGATCATGCACAAGGCCACAAATCCGATCACCTTGCGTCAGTTGCTGACCCACACAGCAGGTTTCGGCTATGGCCGCTGGAACCAACCGCTCCTCCATCTTGAAACGGCGCGCAAAACGCCCCGCATTCCCACCAATTCCGAAGAACTGCGCAACACTCCCATCCTTTTCGAGCCCGGCACCAAATGGAACTACGGCATCAACACCGATGTTGTCGGAAGGGCCTGTGAAGTCGTCAGCGGCCGCGGCCTGGACGTTCTGGTCGCCGATGAAATCACCGGCCCACTCGGCATGGCCGACACCAAATTCATCACCACGCCGGAGATGGAGGCACGCCGGATCACGCAATATCAGCGCAGTTCCGCAAACGTGCTGACGGCTTCGAAAGTCTCAGTCCCCACCACCATGCCCTTCATGTGCGGCGGCGGCGGCCTGCACAGCACACCATCGGATTACATGAAGTTCGTCCAGGCTATCCTCGCGGGGACCATTCTCGGCCCCGAGATGTTCGCCGAAATGACCAAACCGCAAACCGGCGAGCTCAACATGCTGCCGATGATCACAGCCGTCCCCGCTGAATCCTGCGACCTGCACGTCTATCCCGAGATGGACGTGAAATGGAGCCTCGGCTTCATGATGAACATGGAACAGACCGAAGAAGGCCGCAGCGCCGGCAGCCTCGCCTGGGCGGGCCTGTGCAACACCTATTACTGGATCGATCTGAAACGCGGCGTCACCGGCGTGTTCTTCGCCCAGTTGCTCCCGTTTGCTGACCCCGCCACACTCCAGGCGTTCGCCGCTTACGAAGCAGCGGTTTACAGGAGCCTGGGCTGACCCCGATGTGGTGGCTGTTTCACGTCTTCGTCGCCATCCACATCGCAACCGGTGCCGTGGGCCTCGTCACCTTCTGGGTGCCGGTCATCGGCCGCAAGGGAGCCAAGCCGCACCGCCGCTATGGTGACGTGTTCGCCCGCTGCATCCTCATCGCAGGCATCGCCGCCCTGTGCATGAGCCTCTGCACCCTCGCAGCCCCGCTCGACACCCATCCACGCTTCACCGATGCCACCCTTGTGCGCGGCATCTTCGGCTGGATGATGCTCTACCTCTCCGTGCTGACCATCAGCCTTGTCTGGCACGGCACCCGCGTGGTGATGAACAAAAACAACCACCGCGCCAACCGAGCCACCTTCCCAGTCGCGCTCCAGATCGCCGCCATCCTCACCGCCCTCACCTGCGAAATCATCGGCCTCATCACCAACCAACCGCTGATGATGGGCATCCCACTCGTCGGCGTCGCCTCAGGCCTCACCAATCTGCGCTTCATCTACAACGACGCGCCCACCCGCCTCGCCTATGTGAAGGAACATCTGAAGTCATCCGTCGGTGCCGGCATCTCCGTCTACACCGCCTTCATGACCTTCGGCCTCGCCCGCCTGCTGCCCAGCCAGGCCTTCAACCCGACGCTCTGGGCGATTCCCATCGTCATCGGCATCAGCATCATCTCCTGGCACACATGGCGTCTGCGTGAGCCAAAGCGCGCTACGTCGAACGCCGCCGCACAACCGCACTGATCTCCCGCGCCGGCTTCGTCGTAAGCCTGGCCACCGGACGCACCTGCTCAGGCTCAGTCGGCACAAACTCATAACGCCGCACAAACCGCGCCAAAATCAGCGTCGCCTCAATCGTCGCAAACGCCGCCCCCACGCAAATCCGCGGCCCCAGCCCGAACGGAATATACGAACCCGGCGTGATATCCCCCTCCCGCGCAAACCGGTCCGGATCAAACCGATCCGCATTCGCCCAGTTCGCCGGGCTGCGATGGATCGTCCAGGGCGCGATCATCACCATCGTGCCCGCCTTCAGCCGATGCCCCGCAATCTCCGTCGCCCGCTGCGCCACACGCGGAATAAACGTGATCGGCGGATAAAGCCGCATCGCCTCGCGAAACACGTGGCGGACAAACACCAAATGCTTCGTATGCTCCAGCCGGATCTCACCCTCGCCGGCCACCGAAGCCACCTCAGCCCGCATCCGTTCCGCATAATCCGGCCGCTGCGACAAAATGAAAAACACCCAGGTCAGCACTGAAGCCGTCGTCTCATGCCCGGCCAAAAAGAACACGCCAAGCTGATCAATCAACTCCTCCCGCGTAAAGCGCGCTCCCGTCTGCGGATCGGTCGTGGCGATCACACTTCCCACAATATCCTCAATCACCGGCGCGCCAGGGGCCAGCCGGGGATCAAGCAAATCCCCCAAATGCCCGCGTATCCGCGCACACGCCTCGCGCACTGCGGGTGATTGCGGAATCTTCGCAAACGGCTTGCCGAACAACAGCCGCCGGATTTCGGTGTTCGCCACGCTCCGCTCGAACTGCGCAAACGACGTGAACACCTCCCGCGCCGTGCCGGAGCCGAGCTGCTGGCTGAAGATCGTCCGGCAAATAATATCCGCCGTCACCTCACTCATCGCCGCATCCAGCGAGAACGCCTCCCCGCTCGCCGCCCGCCCGTCCAGCACCGCCTCATACGCATCCACGCCAGCCGTCATCGCATCGAAACTGCGGTTCACGCGCATGTGGGAGAACGCCGGATCAATCATCCGCCGCTGCCGCCGCCAATTCTCCCCGCTGGACACAAAGATCGACTGCCCCACCAGCGCCTCCAAAGCGCCCACCAGCAGATCGTTCTTCGGAAACACACCCTCCGCATCCACCAGCACCTGCGTCACCGCCGTGGGCTCATTGACCAGCAAAATCCCCCGCCTGCTCTGCCCCAACGGCCCCACCTTCGTGGTGTAGGCAATATCCGGCATCAAACTGAGCAGATCACGCTCACCGCGCATCATCGCCCGGATCAGCCCCGGCAGCGGAGCCAGCGGCACCGGCGCAGGCGGCCGATAAAGGTTCACTTCGACGCCAACCGAGGCATACGAAACGGCAGCATCATCTGCACCACGGGGCTCGCAAACCGCCGCAAATCCAGGCTCTCATGCACCCCATGCGCCTCCCGCCCGAGCAGAGTGCTGCGGATTTCCGAGCGCGTGTAAAACGGCGCATCCTCTAGCGCCCGCACCAACTCCGGCTGCGTCCCCGCATCCGCCCGCGTCGGCCGTGCCACACGCCACAAACCGCGCTTCATCGAAGCTTCCGGCGGAGCCGCCACGTCATGCGGAACACCCTTCGCATCAAACCGCCGCGCCAGATTGAATTTCGACCCATCCGCCCGCATTGCGTCATACAGCACCAGCGTATCCTCACCCTGCACCGCGCGTGACCAACTCCACTCCGTGAACCCACGCTCCAACGGCTCGCTGCCCCGGTTGCTGTCGAAATACCCAGGACCGGACCACCGCAATTCCGGCCCCGACAACGCCACCTCCACCCGCGCCCGAGGTGCGAACGGCTGCCAGATGTGCCGACCATGCCCATCCAGCACCACCTGATGCTCGATCATCGCCTGCGGATAAACCCGCACCACACCACGCAACTTCCGAAAATCCGGCGTACTCCGCTCATCAATCTGAATGTCCAGATGATCGCCCAACCATGAAACCGAACTCGGCCCAATCCCAAACCGATCCGGCGTGATCGCAACATCCGCCCGCCCCCGCTCCGTCATCGCCCACCGCGACGGACTGCCATACAGCGCCATATTCAACGCGCAATGATTGAACGGATCCGCCGGCCCCCGCCTGCGCGCCCACGCGTAATAAGGCGAGAACACGCTGCCGATAAACGCAATGATCGTAAGCCCATGCCGCCCGCAATCGCTGAGCGCATCGACATACCACCAGGCATAGCCATCATCCGGCACCGCCCGCGAGAAATCAGGCTTGCTCAGGACCGTCGCCTCTCAATGATCGACGCCGCCGCAAGCCGCCCGGACATCGCCGCCATCGGCACCCCTGGCCCGGGATGCGCACTGCCACCCGCCAGATAAAGCCCCGGAATCTTGCTGCGCGACGCCGGCCTGCGGAACGGCGACATCGAGCCATGCGTCGCCCGCCCATACAGCGCCCCCCCCGTCGCCGGGAACAGCTTGTTCCACTCAGTCGGAGTTGTGATCACAGTGTTTTCCGAAGTCTGCTCCAACTCCAACCCACACCGCCGCATCCGCTCGAACGTGGCCGCCTGAACGCTCGCTATCGCCGCTGCATCGAATTTCACGGCATCGCCCACAGCCGGTGCATTGGCAAGAATGAGCATCCGCTCCGGCCCATCGATCGCCTCGGCCACATCCCCCCGATCCTGCGCGCACAGATAAATCGTAGGATCACCCGGCAGCCGCTTCTTGCGAAAAATATCCTCGAACTCCGACGGATAATTGCCGCCAAAGAACACATTATGCCGCAGCAGAGGAAACCCCTGCGTCCGTGCCGCCATCGTCCACGTCACCGCCGAGAGCGACCGCGCCCCATCCGGCGGAGCCACAGCCCCCTTCGCGGATCGCCCGAGCAACCCGCCGGCCAGAGCCGCAGCATCGCCGTTGAACACCACCGCATCGGCATCAATCCGCTCACCACCCGCAAGCTTCACCCCGGCCGCACGGCCCTGCTCCACCACAATCTCCGCCACTTCGCTGTCGTAACGGAACACCGCACCCTTGCTCACTGCCAGCGCCTCGAACGCGCGGGCAATCTGATGCATCCCGCCTTCCACCATCCAAACGCCGTCCTGCTCCACATGCGCCACCAGCATCAGCGTCGCTGGAGCCAGCCACGGCGAGGAGCCGCAATACGTCGCATACCGCCCAAACAACTGCAGGAGGCGCGGATCACGGAAATGATCAGAGAGCCCCTTCCACATCGTCGCAAACGGGCTCATCCCCAGCAGCTCGTTCGGCTGCAACAACCCCACCCGCCGCGCCAAATTAAACGCGCTCCCAGGCTGCTGCGACGTGATGAACGGCCCCTTCAGCGTGTTGTAAATCTTCGCCGACCGCGCGCAGAACGCCAGATATCCGCGCGCTTCCGCAGCCCCGGCAAATGTCCCAATCGCATCCGCGGAGCGCCGGATATCGGCAAACAAATCGAGAGTGACCGGACTGTCCCACGCATGCCGCGCCAAAATCTCGGATGGAATGAGCTTTAGATGCTGCTCAAGCGTGGTCCCCGCCGCCGCAAACACCGCATCAAACACAAAGCGCATGGTGAAAACGGTCGGCCCCGCATCAATCCGCGCACCGCCCACGCCGATCTGCCGCAGCTTGCCGCCGGGCGCGGGTTCCTTGTCCAGCACCACCACCTCAAGCCCAGCCGAGGCCAACTCCACCGCCGCCACCAGCCCGGCAATCCCCGAGCCGACAACAACAACCTTACGCATGGCCATGCGCAGCCTGCTCCCGTGCCCGCCGGGCCTCATACGTCCGAACCACCGCCACCGCCACACGCAGCACCGGCGTCTCCAACCCTTCCGCCTGCGCCAGCAGATCACCCAAAATCTGCTCGGCCTCAATCCGCCCGCCCTGCTCCAGATCGCGGAACATCGACGCCGTCAGCGCCGATCCAGGTTCCGTGAACATGGCCCGTGACCGAGCCATCATCGCCTCACCCGGCGTGCGCGCATGATGCGCGAGGATGGCCGCACACTCCGCCATCAGCGCCTCGATCATCCACATCCCACCGCCTGCGATGATGTCTCCAATCGAGCCACGCGCCAGACAGGTCAGGCCGGCAGCGATGGAGATGAACATCCATTTCTCCCACATCGCCTGCTCGATATCGTCGTTCAGTTTGAAATCGAACCCGGCCCCCTGGAACAACGCCGCCACCGGCTCCACCGGCCGCACCAGACCCGCCGCGCGCACGCCCAGGCTCAGCAAATGCCCCGGTGCCAGATGCCGCACCCGGCCCTCGGCATCGAGAGTTGACATGATCAGGCACAGCCCGCCCAGCACATGGGTTGCGCCAAATCGCGCATCGAGTGCCGCCATATGCGCCATGCCGTTCAGCATCGGCAGGATCACCGTCAGCGGCCCCACCGCCGGGGCAAAACTCTCCATCGCCGCCTCAAGATCGAACGCCTTGCAGCTCAGCAGCACCACATCGAACGGGGCCGTGATCTCAGACGCACCAATCAGCTTCGGCTCGGCAATCGTAACATCGCCAACAGGTGAAATCACGCACAGCCCCGTCTTGGCCAACGCCGCAGCCCGTCCCGGTCGCACCAGAAACGTCACATCGCGCCCTGCATGGGCGAGCCTCGCACCGAAATAGCCGCCGATGCTGCCGGCTCCCACCACCAAAATGCGCATGCACGTCCCCCAAACCCGTCGTTTCGGGGCATGCTAACAGCCAACTCGCGCCAGGAGAACCGACCAAACGGCGTCTTATTTCAACGCCTGAAACACCACACCCGCCGCTGGCATCAGTCTGGAAAACCAGCCTTGATAAGGTGCGATCCAAGCCTCTTGCGGAAATCCAATGTCGCCGAACACTGCCGATGGATCAGCGTGGACACACAAAACGCCGGCTGCAGCATACGATGCCGCATGGCCAGATGCCGCGCCCGCTCAATCTCATCAATCCCTACAAGAGCCGCTGCGGTCACGAGCATGTTGGAAATATAGTTCGGGCTGACAGCGAGGCTTTGCAGACCCCAATCTGCCGCCTGCTGATAATCACCCGCGCCGTAACACGCCAAGTTCAAGAAGTAATGTCGGCGAAACAAAAACGGGTCATGTGGCGACAGCGCCATCGCAAGCGTGGCTCGCTGCACCGCCCGATCATGCTGCCCCGTCAGCGTAAGCGTGGGGCTTCCCCACATCATCGCCTCCGCGTCGTTGGGTGCGATTGAATCGGCACGATCAATCAACTCGCGCGCATGTTCCAGTCGGCCTTCGAACACCACCAGATGATGCGCAAGCAAGCTCAAAGCACGCGCGTCGCTCGGATCGATACGAACCGCCTCACGCGCGGCTCTCAGCAGTTCCAAGCTATCCGCCCGCATATCGCCCGACCAGCCGTGAAAGCACCGCACATTGTACCAATCGGCAAGGGTGGCATGCGCATATGCATAATACGGATCACACCTTATCGCGCGCGCCAGCAACGCTCCCGCCTCCTCGAACGACGTGCGTTCGAGCTCAAACATCAACGCTCTGGCCTGCAATATCAAATGATACGCATCCAAATTCTCCGGGCGGGCACCTTGCGCACGCTGCAACTCGCTCCCGTTCAGATGGGGCACCAGCGTGTGCGCCACACGGGCGGCGATCAGCTCCTGGGTTTGGAAAAGGGTGGCACTCTCGAAATCAAACGCCTGGCTCCAAATCAACGCGCCAGACCGCGCATCCACAAGCGCCATCGAAAGACGGCCAAGCGCACCCGCCATATGCAGGGTGCCGGTGACAAGATGCTGCACGCCCAGCAGCGCAGCCACGCGCGAGGGTTCGGCATCCTCACCCCGAAGCTGGCGGGTCGAATTGCAGGAGATGACCACCAACTCACGAAAGGCCGACATCACCGCCGCGATATCGTCCACAATCCCCTCAGCCACCCAGTGTTCGGAAAGATCGAGCCCCTGCACCTGAAGCGGCATCACCGCCACAATCGGCGCGCCACTCGTCGGTTGCGCACGCGCCGCCGATGGCGAGGCTGCGATATCGGAGGCAGGCAGCTCGGAGGACGGCATCGTCAACTGGCTCTCCCTGATCTGCTTCATGAGCTCGCGAATGACGCCGGAGGGGTACAAACTGAACTCATTCGTCATCGCCTCGAAAATATAAGCACAGCGCCGCTCCGAATGGCGCGTCCACCCTAGCCCTAAGTGGACTTGGAACCCAACCGGCTGCCAACCATCAGGCAGCAGCCACCGCCCGGATCCGCGCCAACGCCTCGTCACGCCCCAGGGCTGCGAGCGTGGTGTCAATCGGCGGGCTCGTCAGCGTCCCCGTCAATGCAGCCCGCAGCGGCTGAGCAAGCTGACCGAGCTTCTTGCCGGACCGCTCGGCCAGCGCCTGCAACGCCGCGTGCAGTGCGGGCGGACTGAAATCCGTCGCATCCAGCGCCGCCGCAATCTCCACCAGCAGCGCCCGCGCCTCATCCGTAAACTGAGCTGAAGCCTTCGCGTCCATCGCCAGCGGCACCGACAGCGCGAGGAACCGCGACGCCTCGGCCAGCTCCACCATCGTCCGCGCCCGCTCCTTCAGCCCAGGCATCAACGCCGCCACACGCTCGCGCACCACCGGATCACTGATGCCAAGCCGCCCCGCCACATCGGCCACCAGCCGAGCGTCGTCAGCGATGCGGATATAATGCGCATTCAAATGCGTGAGCTTCGCATAATCCATCCGACTCGCCGCCCGGCCCACGGCGTCAATATCGAACAGCTTGATCGCCTCATCACGATCAATGATCTCGGTATCGCCATGCCCCCAGCCGAGCCGCAACAAATAATTGCACAGCGCCTCGGGCAGAAACCCCTGCTCGCGGAACTCCAGCACACTCACCGCGCCATGCCGCTTGGACAGCTTCGCCCCATCCGCACCATGGATCAGCGGAATATGCGCAAATTCCGGCAGCTTCCAGCCATTGGCCTGAAACACCTGAATCTGGCGGAACGTGTTGGTCAAATGATCATCGCCGCGGATCACATGGGTGATACCCATGTCGTGATCATCCACCACCACCGCATGCAGATAGGTCGGCGTGCCGTCACTGCGCAGGATGATCATGTCATCAAGTTCGATGTTGCCAACGCGCACCTCGCCCTGCACCAGATCATGCACCACCGTCTCGCCGTCCCGCGGAGCCTTGAGGCGGATCACCGGCTTGATATCCGCCGGAGCCTCCGCCGGATCACGATCCCGCCACGGGCTCACCAACCGGAACGGCCGCTTCTCCGCCGCCGCCGCCTCGCGCATCGCGGTCAGCTCCGCCGGGCTTAGATAACAGCGATACGCCTTGCCTGCCTCCAGCATCTGCCACGCCACCTCGGCATGCCGCGCCTGCCGCGTGGACTGAAACACCGTTTGCTCGTCATGCTGAATGCCGAGCCAATCGAGCCCCTGCAGAATCATTTGCGTGGCCGCCTCGGTGCTGCGTTCGCGGTCCGTGTCCTCGACACGCAGCAGGAACTGCCCGCCGTGGTGGTGCGCATAGAGGTAATTGAACAGCGCCGTCCGCGCCCCGCCAATATGCAGCAGGCCAGTGGGCGACGGGGCAAAGCGAGTGCGAACGGTCATCAATATCTCACAGAATTAGGTCCGGCTACGTAGCATGACGGAATGAAGGGTCGCTGCGTGTACGTCTAGCGTGCCTCCCATGCAAATTGCAGCACTCCGCGCCAAAGCACCCGACCTCACCCGCGTGCAGGAGTTGTTCGACACCTTCGTCAAGGCCGAGGCAGGCCGTTTCGCGCTCTGGCTCCCGGTTGCGATGACGGCGGGCGTGGTGGCGTATTTCATGCGAACGGACGAACCCAGCGTGTGGATGGGCGCGTTCGGGATCGGCAAGGCCGCAGCCCTCGCCGCGCTTCTCTGGCGCTGGCGCTTCATGCGCGCGCTGGCCTTGATGCTTGCCGCCGCCAGCCTGGGCTTTGCCTCCGCCCAATTGGCCACGCTGCGCGCCCCGCCCTGGATCGAAGTGCCGACGCACGCCACCATCGTCACCGGCATCGTCCGCGCCATCGAGCCGCTGCCCGCCGGAAGACGCCTGCTGGTCGAACAGCCGCACCTGAACGACGGCCCCGCCCTGCCGCGCACCATCCGCATCAAACTGCGAGCCAATGACACAACCGAGCTTGCCGCCGGTGACACAATGCGTGTGCGCAGCATGCTCTCGCGCCCCAGCTCGCCCTCCTACCCGGGCGGTTGGGATTTGCAGCGAGACGACTACTTCATCGGCCTCGGCGCATACGGCACCGCACTGAACCCGTCCGAACGTCTCGCCCAAGGCAGGCCACAAGCAGGCCTCGGCTGGGTTCAGGCCCTGCGCGAAATCATCGCCGGGCGCGTCAACACAGCGATGCGCGCGCCCGAGGCCTCGATTGCCTCAACGCTGCTCACCGGCCTCACTGCCAGCATCCCACCGGATGACCGCGCCGCGTTTCGTGATTCCGGCCTCGCCCATCTCCTCGCCATCGCAGGCCTGCATATCGGCATCGTCATGGGACTGTTCTTCGGGGCCACCCGCTGGACGCTGGCACTCTCTGAACGCGTGGGCATGTTTTGGCAGATCAAAACCATCGCCGCCGTCACCGCGTTGATCGCAGGCGGCTGCTACCTGATGATGACGGGCGCACACGTGCCGATCATTCGCAGCTTCGCGATGGCCTGCCTCGTCACCCTCGGAACATTGGCCGGCAGACGCGCCGTCTCATTGCGTGGCCTGGGTCTTGCCATGGCCGCCATCGTGCTGATCGAGCCGAGCGAGGTTGTCGGCGTGTCGTTCCAAATGAGCTTCTCCGCCGTGCTGGCGCTAATTGTGGGTTACGCCGAGTTGCGACCGATTTTACGCCGGCTGCACGGCATCTCGTCGCATCTGGTCGCCCTCGCCCTCACCAGCGCACTGGCCGGGACGTTTTCCGCACCATACGGAGCCTATCATTTCGGCCACGTGCAGATTTACTTCATCCTGGCCAACATGATCGCCGTGCCGATCACCGCATCATTGGTGATGCCCGCAGGCCTCATCGCCCTCGCCCTCATGCCATTGCATCTCGAATTTCTTGCACTGGCCCCAATGCGCTGGGGCATTTCGGCCATTCTTTGGATTGCCCATGCCTGCTCAGACCTGCCCGCAGCAACTTTTTCAGTCCCGCACATTCCTCCTTGGGGATTGGCCACGTTAAGCCTTGGTCTTGCCTGGCTTGGCCTGTGGCGAACCGAAATCCGCCTCATCGGCCTCATACCCATCATCATAGGCCTCGCCTCACCAGCATCAGAAATCCTGCCAGACGTGCTGGTATCAGCCGATGCAAGGCTGATCGGCTATCACACGGACGGCCAATTGCTCATCGTAAAATCCAACGGTGGCTCCACCTTCACGCTCGATGCGTGGCAACAATACCTGAACACGCCACCCGCGTTGCCGATGGACTGCAAGGGCAGCAACTGCCTGCTGCAACCGCGCGACAACGATCCCGCTGCAGTCCTGCTGCGCACCGATCCAGACACATCACTGTGCGACGCAAAGCTGTTGATCTCACCTCAACCCATCCGGCTGCGCTGCCGCCCGCAGCCGGAGTGGATTGACCGCTTCAGCGTCTGGCGGGACGGGGCACACGCCGTTTGGCTCGGCCCCGGCCCTATCCGCATCATCACTGACCACGAGGCCCGCGGTGACCGCCCTTGGGTGATCGGCCTGCCCACCGCAAGCCGCGTTCCGGAGGGAACCGTCACCGCAAAGACGGAGTAGAAACGCCCCAGCTATCGCCCGCCAGACACCGGCAGGAACGCGCCCGTCACATACCGCGCCTCATCAGACAGCAGCCAAAGGATAGCCAGCGCCACCTCCTCAGCCGTCCCCACGCGCCCCATCGGCACGGTGGCACCCAGCTTCGCCAACCGATCCGCCAGACCCGCCTTGGCATGGATTTCAGTGTCGATCAGCCCCGGCACCACCGCGTTCACCCGAATGCCGCGCGGGGCCAATTCCTTCGCGGCCCCAATCGTGAAGCTGTCCACGGCACCCTTCGACGCCGCATAATGCACCCAGTCATTCGGCCCCCCCAGCCGTGCGGCCACCGAGGAGAGATTGACGATCGACCCGCCCTTCCCGCCCCGATCGGTCGCCATCCGCTTGATCGCCTCACGCACCGCCAGGAACACGCCGCGCACATTGATGTCCATCACGCTGTCCAGCGTCTCGCTGGTGATGTTCTCAAGCGTGCTGATGCCACCGGTGATCCCCGCATTGGTCACCAACGCCGTCACCGGCCCAAACACCCGGTCCACCTGCTCGAACAGCCCCACCGTCTCGGCCTCAGACGCGGAATCAGCCTTGAACCCGCGCGTCATGCCGTTTGTCTCGGCCTCTAGCGCACGCGCCATCTCGTCCGACGAGCGATAGGAGAACGCCACCTTATAGCCCCGCTGCGCTGCAATCCGCACACACGCGGCCCCAATTCCAGCACTGCCGCCGGTCACCAAAAGAACACCACTCATAGGAAACTCGACCCTCCCATTGCCACCAAATCGGCACCCAGCACCAAAGGCTCGCGCCCAAGTGCATAAAGATTGTTGCTGATCGCCGGATCACGATTGATCAACGGCCGCGCATACATCGGGTGCCGCATGCTGCGCACCTCATGCTCCAGCGTCGCCAGCACGCGGCCCGTGTCCAGATCGGTGATATCGAGCATGCGATACTGATGCTGATTGCTCTCCTCGCTGATCAGCCCGAGCGCATTCAACTTGCGATGCGGGCCAGAGAAATCAGCAAGTCCGATCTGGATATGCGCACCGTCATACGCGGGCAACGCCGCGTCCGTCTCGCGCCAGACCAAACGCGTGTAGAGCCCCGCCGGCACCACTGCCGCACCATGCTCAACAGCGGCCGGCGTGCCGTAAATGTCCCGGTAGAACCGCGCAATCCCGGCAGCACCGCCGAGCGGGCAGTCCAGCTCAACCTCGGTGATCGCCAAACGGATCGAGGTCGCCGGCACGCACCGGATGCGATTGCCCCACGGACACGTCACCTCAATTCCCGCCGACGTTTCGCCGAAGCTGAACTTCGACCCCTCAAGATGGCGCGCAACCACCGCGAGCCTGCGGGCCAGCCCTGCCATGTCCGGCACGGAGATCACCGTCGTCCCGCGCAGCACCTGGGCGGGGCCGGTCGGCAGATGGAACTGCGTGGTGCCCACGTTGATCCACATATTCTCAACACCGGTCACGAGATAGGGATCACGCGTAAGCCCCAACCCGGTGACGTAGAACAGCGTCGCCAAATGCTGATCCGGCACCCGCACATTCACATGGCCAAACTCGACAATGTTGCCGATATCGTCAGCGGTGCGGTCGAACACGCGATCGTCTGCCATGGCCACTCCCCTATTTCGATCGATCTTCGCGCGTTCGCCGCAACCCCGCTAGAGGGCAGGCATTCCGAATCGAAAGAACGATTTATGCATGACCCGCATACGGTGAGATGGCATTCGGATGGCTTGCACAATCTCACATTGCGCTCATGTCCGCGGCTGGTGCTTTTTTCTCCAATGACCAAAGTGGAGGGTTTATCGAGTGACTGCTAACGTCCAACCTCATCTCGTGGCAGGTTTTCTCCGAGAAATCATGGTCACTATGGTAAGGCGAGATGATGCTGGTTTGTCGGCACATCAGCTGGCCGTGTTCTTGTCGTGCTACCTGCGTGACGGCGAGTTGACTGTGCGCGAAATGGTGCAGGAAATCGGCGCGTCAAAAGCCTCAATTACCCGCGCTTTTGAAAAATTGGTGGAACGTGGCCTCGTAAGCCGGCACTCCGACCCGCAGGATGGACGCAAGGTTTACGTCGGCCCCACCAAAGCCGGCAGCGAGTTGCTCGCCGAACTCAAGTTGATTGGCCAAAATGTCATGCAGCAAACCGACGCCAAGGCCGCCTGAGGCCGGCCGGACCGATGGGGTGACGACACGGGCTGCGACCGCTATAGATAGGGCGACATAACGGTAGAACGCCGCCTTTCTGGAGACGTCCCATGCTTCGCATCATATGGCTTGCAGCATTGCTCGGCTGCACGAGCGCTGTCGATGCTTATGCCGTTCAGGTGAACATTGCCGTCGCCGCCAACTTCACCGACGCCGCAAAAGACATCGCCGCAGCCTTCAAGGAAAACAGTGGTGATGATGCCCTGCTCAGCTTCGGCGCATCCGGTGCGTTCTACACCCAGATCGCCCAGGGCGCCCCGTTTGACGTCATGCTCTCCGCCGATGATGAGCGCCCGCGCAAACTGATCGAAGACGGCCTGGCGACGGGGCCGTCGCGCTTCACCTACGCCATCGGCAAACTCGTGCTGTGGAGCCGCGACCCGGCCCTTGTGAAGGATGAAACCACGCTGAAAAGCGGCCGCTTCACCAAGCTCTCCATCGCAGCCCCTTCCGCAGCCCCCTATGGTGCCGCTGCCGTCGAAACGCTGAAGGCGCTCAACCTCTACGAAGCGGTCGCCGCCAAGATCGTGCAGGGCAACTCCATCGCGCAAGCCTATCAGTTCATCGACACCGGCAACGCCGAACTCGGCTTCGTCGCCCTCTCGCAGCTCGCCAACACCACCGCCGGATCGCGCTGGATGGTGCCGCAATCGCTCTACAGCGTCATCCGGCAGGACGCGGTCCTGCTCAAGCATGGCGCTGCGAATGACGCGGCAATTCGCTTCCTGGCCTTTCTGCACGGGCCTGAAGCCAGAGCCATCATCACCCGCTACGGCTACGGGATCGCCGGGCAGAATTGATCCTGCCGTGATCACCCTGCCGCAAGACATCGCCACGCCAATTTGGCTGACCATCGAACTGGCGAGCCTCACAACGCTCGCCTTGCTGCTCATCGGAACCCCCATCGCCTGGGGATTGGCGCGTAGCCGAGCCTGGTGGATCGAGATACCGGCAAGCCTCGTGGCACTCCCGCTCGTGCTGCCACCCACCGTCATCGGCTTCTACCTGCTCATCGCCCTCGGCCCGCACGGCCCAGGCGGCGCGCTGGCGTCGATGTGGGGCGGGCGCACCATGGCCTTCTCCTTCCCAGGCCTGCTGATCGGCTCCGTCATCTACTCGCTCCCCTTCATGGTCCAGCCTCTGCGCGCCAGCTTCGAGGCCATCGGCGACCGCCCACTGGAAGTCGCGGCCACCCTGCGTGCCTCGAAATGGCGAGCATTCTGGACGGTCGCCGTCCCGCTGGCACGCCCAGGCTTCCTCACCGGCTCCGTGCTCTGCTTCGCCCACACCATCGGCGAATTTGGCATCGTGCTGATGATCGGCGGCGACATCCCCGGCCAAACCCGCACACTCTCGGTTGCCGTCTACGATTACGTCGAAAACAACCAATACGAGCCCGCGCATATCCTCGCTGGCGGCATGCTGATCTTCGCATTCGCCGTCATCCTGGCGATGCGCGTGTTCGACAAACGATTGGCGCACAGCGGCACATGATCACCGCCTCGTTCCGCGGCCCCATCGGCAGCTTCACGCTCGACGCGCATTTCACAGCCCCCGCGCAAGGCGTCACCGCCCTGTTCGGACGATCCGGCTGCGGCAAAACCAGTATTCTCCGCTGCATCGCAGGCCTGCAGCGCGTGGCCGAAGGCGTCTGCTCGATCCATGACGACATCTGGCAGAACGCCACCATTTTCCGCCCGGCTCACCTTCGCCCCATCGGCATGGTGTTCCAGGAAGCCAGCCTGTTTGCCCACCTCAACGTCCGCCGCAACCTTCGCTACGGCGCGCCGAAATCCACACCGGCGGGCGGACTGGGCTTTGACGAGATCGCCGATCTGCTCAGCCTCCGCCCCCTGCTCAACCGCAACCCCCACCATCTCTCCGGCGGCGAACGCCAGCGCGTGGCAATCGGTCGCGCCCTACTCTCCCAGCCTCGCCTGCTCCTGCTCGACGAACCGCTGACCGGCCTCGACCAAGCCGCCAAAGACGACGTGATGCGCACCCTCGAACGGCTGCACGCAGCCATCTCCCTGCCCATCATCCTCGTCAGCCACGACATAACTGAGGTCGAGCGCCTCGCCGATCATCTCGTGCTCATCGAGAACGGCCGCGTCCGCGCCAGTGGCCCTCTCGCCGAACTGCAACGCGACCCAACCTTGCCGCTCGCCCTGTCCCGCAATGCCGCCGTCAGCCTGAATGGCGAAGTTGCATATCACGACACCGCCTACGGCCTCTCCCACGTCGATGTCCCAGGTGCCCGATTGCTCGTCCCCACCGCACCGATCCCATCCGGCACCAAGCTGCGCCTGCGCATCGCAGCACGAGACGTCAGCCTCGCCCTACCACCGGCGCACGCCAGCACCATCAGCAACGTGCTGCCCGCCATCCTCCTGCAAAGCCACGATGCCGGACTGCATGAACGCATCGTGTTGCTGGGTCTCGGCGAAGATGGCACCGGCGCACAAATGCTCGCCCGCGTCACGCAGCGCTCCTGGGATCAGCTGGCGCTGGCACCCGGCATCGCCGTCCTGGCGCAGATCAAGGGCGTGGCGTTGCTGGCGGGCACAGCAGCGGATCGGCCATCAGCAGAAGCTGCACCGCCTCCAGGCTCGCCGCCTCACTCGCGCGATAACAGCGAATAAGCGCGCGCCCCGTCTCCGTCAGGCTCGCCCCACCGCCACCGGCACCGCCCGCACTGGTCTGCACCGCAGGCAGCGCCATGCATTTGTTGACCGCCTCGACCAACGCCCATGTCCGCCGATACGACATGCCAAGCGCGCGACCGGCCCCAGAAATGGAACCGGCCGTATCAATCGCCTCCAGCACCGCAATCTTGCCTGGTCCAATTCGCTCACCGGACGCCAAATCAATCCGAAGACTGATCCGGTTTTCCTCAGGCGGAGTGGCGGATTTGGCTTTCGGCATGGCTCAGGCAGCGTGACCCTTGGCCATACGCTTGGCAATCAGCTTCTCGTAGACGGTGACGTAATCCGCCGCCATCCGGTGCGAGGTGAAGCGCTTGTCGAACTGTGCCCGCACCTTCGCCCGATCCAGCTGATCCAGCTTGCCACAAGCGGCAATCGCCTCCTCCACATTGTCCACGATGAACCCGGTGATGCCGTCATCCATCACCTCGGGCACCGACCCACGACGGAACGCAATCACCGGGCAACCGCACGCCATCGCTTCGATCATCACGAGACCAAAAGGCTCCGGCCAGTCGATGGCAAACATCAGCGCCTTCGCACCCGACAAGAAAGCAGGCTTCTGCGCGTCATTGATCTCGCCGATGAATTCCACGCCGCCGGTGGCCAGCAGCGGCTCAACCTCGCGCTTGAAATATTCCTCATCCGCCTTGTCCACCTTGGCGGCGACCTTCAGCGTCACCCCACAGGCCTGCGCAATACGAATGGCGCGCTCAATGCCCTTCTCCGGCGAAATACGACCGAGGAACGCGAAATAGTCGCGCTTCTCCACCGGCTGCGGCGTCAGCAGATATTGCGGCATGCCGTGATAAACGGTGGCGGCCCAGCCCAAATCCGGCACCGGCGTGCGCTGGTTGTTCGAGATCGACACCAATGGCGCGTTCGGGAACATCCGATACACAGCAGCAAATTCCGGCAGGTCCAAACGCCCATGCAGCGTCGTCACAAACGGCACCTCCTGACGCGAAAACAGCGAGTTCGGCCAGTAATCGACATGGAAATGCAGCACATCGAACGCATCGCAGCGTTGACGAACATATTCCATCAAAATCGCGTAGGTGCTGACCCAGTCACGAATATTCGGGTCCAGCCGCAAAGCCTGCGGCCACACCGGCTCCAGCTTGGCCGAGGTGATGCTGTCACCGCTGGCGAACAACGTCACATCATGCCCCATCTCCACCAGCGCCTCAGTCAGCGAGTAAACCACCCGCTCGGTGCCGCCATAGAGCTTGGGCGGAACAGCTTCAAACAACGGCGCAATCTGGGCGATACGCATGGGGAATGGCCTCGGCTGGCAAGGGTGAGAACGATGTCAGGGGTAGAAGCCAATTATGGCGAAACAACGCAAGGGGGGTGATGGGATTGGGGCGGCGCGATGGTAGCTCGCGCGACGCTATGCCGCGCTCAGAGCCATCACTCGCAGAGTAAAGGAACGACTGCGACCGTCTCAATTTCGTTGAATCGTTTGTGATTTGACGCTTGCAACAAATCAATATCTTGTGCTTGCCTTAACTTGTTTCGGACGCTGTTTGGGGGTCTTTATGTTCTCACGCTCGTTGCCAAAGAAAATCTCCTCATCGCCTACATTGCTCCGTTCATTTTTTTGGTGACGCTGATCACGCCAGTAATTTAGAAGGGATAAGAAGATGCCGATCGTTACAAATTTTCGCTTCAACCAAATAAGAGACCAAGCCAACCTAGAAAGGATGGCCGCCGCACCAAAGGATCTACTCGGACCACTCCGCAGTTTCATTGGAGCACATCAAACACGTGAGTGGTCTGGCTCCGGTTTTAATATGATCTGGCGCCCACACAACAAAGAGGCACCAAATACAAAAGACTTTTTTCTTGAGATCAACGTTACGAAGGAAACTTTATCTTTTAATGATATTACTGGCCCTCAAGGGATAGCAAATCGTGGACTATTACAGAATGATATTGTCTTAGGTGGCTTGAGTTATTTGCAAGAAGTTAATGATGTGACGGTGATACCCCCCAAGCCTTTACATTTTGAACCTGGCGTATGGGCATGCGTACCGGCCACCATTGATCCAGATGAGCCGAAACAGACCATTGTCCGGATGGGCTCAATTCCGCACGGCACGACTATAAATGCGCAGGGGGTTGGGTTTGATTCGCCCGACGGTCAGCCGAAATTCCAAGATGCCAGCATAAAGCCTTTTAAAATTACAATGCCGGATGGCTCGCTCACGCCAGACGATGGTGTAACGGGGATTGTCGAATTTGATGAAGCTTCTCAACCCTTATCCGTGCATCTAAACTCACGCACATCACTTGATGAATTAGTGGGTGTAACAGACAAGCATTTTAAAAATCCATCACTTATTTTATTTGATACCACAAAAGGACAAAAAATTTTATCGACGAAAGTCTTCATTGTCACAACAGATGTTACAACACCTTCGACCAGTCAGGCAGCCAATCTTGGTAGCCCTAAAGGAGGTGGTGGAATTGACAATATTGCCTTCCTGGTTGGCTCGCCCGTTACCAATCCAAATGCGCGAGCTGCTCGGATGACAGCTACTTTCTGGGTTGAAAAGATCTTGGGGCCAGATGGAAAGCAATTTGAACAGCTACAATATATCCAGCGCGTATTGCTAAATTTCAACGGTCTAAGCTGGCCGCACATTAGTGTTGGAACAATGATTGTGACCCGAGAGACCTGAGAAAACTGGGGCCAGCGTAAATGCGCTGGTCCCAATTTCTGGACTACAACGTAAGTTTTAGAACATCTTTCGAGCGATTTAGATATTGGCTGCAGCACATATAAAAAATTGTGGTGCACGCCCAGCGGCCCAAATGTAGCCGCAAACCCAAGCCATGCTAGCATCGCCCCAAACAGCACGGCCTCCCCATGCCCGAAACTCCCTCGGATCTGACGCGCTTCCGCAACCGCCCCTTGGGCTTCCTGGCGCATTACGTCGCACAGCATAAAGCTGGTCACGCCGTCGTGCTGGCCTCGGTGGTGCTCGCCGTCATCGCATCCGTCACCACGCAATACGGCATGAAAACGCTGATCGATGCCGTCTCCAAGGGCGTCGGCGGTGGCGGCGATGTCTGGGGCGCGTTTGTCCTGCTCTGCGCGCTCATCACGGCGGACAATCTGATGTGGCGCGTCGGTTGCGCCATGGCGGCGTTCTCCTTCGTCCGCGTCACCGGGGATGTGCGCCGCGACCTGTTCGCCCATCTCGCCGGCCACTCGCCCAGCTATTACGCCGAGCGCCTGCCGGGCACGCTGGCCGGGCGCATCACGTCGACGGCGCAGGCGATGTTCCAAACCGAGAACGTGCTGTCCTGGAACGTGCTGCCGCCGTGCCTCGCGGTGATCGTCGCCATCTCGCTGATCTCCACCGTGCAGCCCCTGATGGGACTGTCGCTCGCAGGCATCTCAGCCGCCATGGCAGGCGTGATCTTCTGGCTCGCCCGCCACGGCACGCCGCTGCACCGGGCCTATGCACATGAAGCAGCAGCGGTAGACGGCGAACTCGTGGACGTCATCGGCAACATGGCCGTCGTCCGAGCCTTCGGGGCCAGCTTCCGGGAGCAGGGCCGCTTCTCCGGCCGCATGGTCACCGAGATGAAGGCCCGCCGCACCAGCCTGCTCTACATGGAAAAACTCCGCCTCATCCACGCCATCATGACCGCCATCGTCACCGCCGGCCTGCTCGGCTGGGGCATCGTCATGTGGGAACGCGGCCAGGCCACGGCCGGTGACATGGTGCTGATCTGCTCACTCGGCTTCACCATTCTGCATGGCACCCGCGACCTCGCCGTGGCCCTCGTCGATCTCACCCAGAACATCGCCCGCATGGACGAAGCCCTCGGCGCATTGCTCGTCCCGCACGACCTGCCGGATGCGCCGAACGCGGCAACACTCGTCGCCAACCATGGCGAGGTGGAATTCCGCGACGTCACCTTCGCCTATGCCGGGCGCAAGCCGGTGCTGTCCGATTTCAATCTCACCATCCAGGCCGGCACCCGCGTCGGCCTCGTCGGAGCCTCCGGTGCCGGCAAATCCACCGTCGTCTCCCTGCTCCAGCGCTTCCATGACGTGAACGCCGGTGCCGTGCTGATCGACGGCCAGAACATCGCCAATGTCACCCAACTGAGCCTGCGCCACGCCATGGCCATCGTCCCACAGGACATTTCGTTGTTCCACCGCTCGGTGCTGGAAAACATCCGCTATGCCCGCCCGGACGCCACCGAGGCCGAAGTGCTCGCCGCCGCCTCCATCGCGCGCTGCCGCGATTTCATCGAGGCGCTTCCGGAAGGCTTTGACACCATGGTCGGTGATCGCGGGGCCAAGCTCTCAGGCGGCCAGCGCCAACGCCTCGCCATTGCCCGCGCGCTTCTGAAGAACGCGCCCATCCTGCTCCTCGACGAAGCCACCTCGGCACTGGACAGCGAGAGCGAAGCCGCCATTCAGCTCGCACTCGACAATCTGATGCAAGGCCGCACCGTCATCGCCGTGGCCCACCGCCTTAGCACGCTGCGCAATTTCGACCGCATCGTTGTGATGGAGAACGGCCATGTTATCGACGACGGCACGCCTGACGCACTCTCCCACCGCCCCGGCCCGTATCGCGACCTACTGCGTCAGCAAACGATGGAGGGGGCTTCGGCCTAACGCCGCCTCACACTCTCACTCGACCTCGCCATCACCCTTCAGCGGCTTCAACGAACTACCGGTCAGCTTGTTGCCCTTCAGTTTGGCCTCCGTCGCCGTGCCGTTGTTCAGCAGGAACGACGGATAGCCGCCATCCAGCGTCACCTTGTTGTTCTCAACCACGATCTCAGGCGTGCGCTGGGTGATGCCTTCTTCACCCACAATGATGAACGAGCCATGGTTCTCCGACTTCGGCCCCTTCTCCAGCGTGTTCCCGCTCACCAGCACGCCGCCGCCATTGGACACGTCGATGGTGTAGCTGGCCGTGCCATCCGGGCCATCAGCAATATCGCTGTTCACCACTTCGGTGCGCGCCGCACGCGATTTGATGTGATGGCCCTGCCGTGTGTTGCGGAACACCGAATGCTCCACCCGCAGCAGAGCGATGTGACCAGCATAGATGCCGTGCGCGCAATATTGCTCACAGATACCGTTCTTCTCGAAATAGCTGTCGCGCACGACGATGTGCGTGTTGTTGCCATCGTTCGACAATATGCCGTTCTGGTTGTTGATGAACCGCACATGATCGACCAGCAAATCACCGCCCTCGGCGCGAATGCCCGCCCCATTGTCGTCCGGCACACGTGCGCGGGTGAGCGTGATATTGCGCACCGTCACATTGGTGCCGCCGATCACCAGCAACGCCTTGCCGCCACAGGCCTTGTCGGTCAGCACTGTGTGCTCCGCCGACGTGCCTTCAATGATCAGATTGCTCTGCCGGAAGATGCCACAATCGAAATACTCGCCATCCGCAATCCGCACGGTGTCACCGTCCGAAGCCTTGGCTGCGACGGCCGCCAAACTGGTGTAGGTCTTGCCCTCACCCACTTCCAGCGTCGCCGCCGAGGCCACGTTGGCCGTGCCCGCAAAACAAGCGACACCGATGATAAGACGTAGGATTTTCACGATGACCATTCCCCCGCGGCTGCAGTCTGCCGGATGTCTACCGGCTGACCTGCCCCGCCGCCAATGTTATTTCCGCAACTGCCTTGGCGTGCTGGCGGTGCTGTTAGGGCTGACTGGCACCACCAAGGCCGCCGTTCTGCAGGTCGGCACCGGCCAAACCTATCCTGACCTCACCACCGCCGCAGCAGCAGCCAAGCCCGGCGATACCGTCCACATCGCAGCCGGAACCTATTTCGCTTGCGCCATCTGGACCGCGCCGCATTTGACCATCGAGGGCGAGGGCGAGGGCGAGGGCACAATCATCACCGATCAGGCCTGCCAAGGAAAAGCGGGCTTCGTCATCCAAGGTGCCGATACACTGGTGCGTGACCTCACCTTCACCCGCATGCGCGTGCCAGATGGCAACGGCGCCGGCATCCGGGCGGAGGCGGCAAATTTGCGCGTGCAGCGTGTCCGTTTCATCAATAACCAAATCGGCCTGCTCACCGCCATGCCGCCAGAGTCCGAACTCCTGCTTGAACAATGCAGCTTTCAGGACAACGGTGCCGCGTCAGACAGCAGGCTCGCGGCATCGCTGCTCGTCGGACAAATCGCGCGTCTGGTGCTGCGCGACACCAGCTTCGCCCGAGGCAAAGCCGGGGCCGCCATCGCGTCGTCAGCGTCCCTCACCGATATCGAAGGCGGCACAATCGAGGCCGCGGCACGCCCAGACGGCGCGCTTTCAGGCCCCACCATCCAATTGAGCGGCGCGCTACGAATGCACGGCGTGTCGTTGCAGCCATCCGCCATGCCCGATGGCAGCCTCATTGCGGTGAAAGCACTGCCAGGAGCAACCGGGGACCGCACACTGGTGCTCACCAACAACACGCTCACCAAACCAGGCATTCTGCTTCTCAATTGGAGCGGCCTTCCAACTCAGCTCTCCGGCAACACCCTCGCGCCCGGCAGCACCGCTGAGAGCAGCGACGGTGCCACCTCGGCCCGCGCCCGCGGCATTTTGCGCTCCACCTACGAGACAACAAAATCCACTGCCCGGCACATGGCCAGAGTGACTCTCGATACGATCGAGGGCCTTTGGACCGGCACGCATTGATCACCTCGCTTACTGGACAGCGCCACGGCCTGCGCTCCATCTTGCTCGCTCACCCATTCCGAGGCCGCGATGCTGTTCGACTTTGACAAACTCTCCCCGCATGAGCGCTACAAGCTGCTTGTCTCCACCGTCGTGCCACGTCCCATCGCCTGGGTCGTCACGCAAGACGAGCAAGGTCGCAACAACGCAGCCCCCTATTCCTTCTTCAACGTCTTTGCCGAAGATCCTGCCCTCGTGATCATCGGCATAGGCGGGCGTCACGGCAAAGGCGGGCCAGCCGACAAGGACACCGCCACCAACATTCGCACCAGCCATGAATTCGTGGTCAATCTCGTCGCCGCCGCCAATGGTGACGCCATGAACATCACAGCCATCGACTTCCCGCCAGGCGTGGACGAACTGATCGAAGCAGGCCTCACCACCCTGCCCAGCACCAAGGTGAAACCGCCCCGCATCGCCGAAAGCCCGGTGGCGTTCGAGTGTGAGCGCTTCACCACATTGGAGATCGGCAGTGACCGCTCTTTGGTCATCGGCCGCGTGGTTGCCATGCACATCGCAGAGAACGCCGTTCTCGACGCGTCGAAATGCTACATCGACACCTCGGCATTGGACATCATTGGCCGCATGGCCGGCGCTGGCGGCTATCTGCACACGCGCAACACATTTGAAATCCCGCGTATCAAAGAGAGCGACTGGGTGCGCAAAGGCTGAACATGCCGCCCATTCTCCGGCCACTGGGCACCCGCCCGGTGGCATGGCTGTGGAGCGGCCTCGCCTTCTCCGCCATCGGTGATCAGCTGTTCAACGTCGTGCTCGGCTGGCTGGCGGCGAGCCTGTTCGGTGACAATGCAGGTCTGTTGCCCGCAGTGCAGGCGGCGGTGATGTTGCTGATCTCGCTATTTGCGGGACGGCTGCTCGACCGCGTGGCACATCGCACCGCCATGATCACCGCCGATCTGCTTCGTGCCGCCGTGCTCGGAGGCATGGTGCTGGCATGGCTGGCGTTTGGAGAGCCGCCTACCCTGACGTTGGTTATGGCCGTTCTCGCATTGGCCCTCGGCAACGCGATGTTCCGCCCAAGCCTGATGGCGGTCGTGCCGGAAATGGCACCGTCCTCGATGCTGCCCGCCACCAACGCGCTGATTGACACAACAGAGCGCATTGCCCGCCTGCTCGGCCCCGGCCTGATCGGCGTTCTCGCCGCCTCCCTGCCGCTGGTGCATTTCGTGACCATCGACGTGGTGACGTTTCTGGCCTCCGCCCTCGCCGTTTCCCTCGCCGTGCGCCCGCGCGCGCCGGTGGACCACGGCCAAGGTGCCAGCACCAGCCTGTGGTCGGCCCTCAGCCGAGGCTTCATCGCCGTGCGGCGGGACCGTTTGCTCGGCTTTGAACTCATGGCGACAGGCGTGGTGAATGGCGGCTGGTATGCCTGCTTCTTCATCGGCCTGCCGCTGATGCTCGTGCAAGGCCACGTCGCCGGAGGCATTGGCGCGTTTGGCACCGTCATTTCAGCCTACGGTCTCACCAACCTCGCCACCACGCTGGTGGTCGGCAATCGCCCGGTCAGCCGCCACCCCGCGCAGATGATCTTCGGCGGCAACGTGATTTTGGGCACCGGCATCTTGCTGACCGGGCTGGCCGGCGTGTTGCTGCCCAACGGTTCATTGCTGACCGGCTTTGTGGCCGCAGCCCTGATCGCCGCCATCGGTGGGCCAATGCACGACATCACGGTCGCCACCCGCCGTCAGATGGTCTTGCTACCCGGCGAAATTGCCGCAGGCACCCGTGCCTTTGTGGTCATGAACCAGGCAGGGCTTTTAATCGGGCTGCTCGCCTCGCCATTGCTGTTCGCTGCCATTGGCGTTGCACCCACAATTATTTTGGCCGGGCTGTGCGTCATCAGTGTCGGCATCGCTGGATTTTGGCAATTTCGATGATAAAAAAATGTAAAAACCACGCCGAAAACTCAGAAATTTTTTGATATTCTAAAGTTTCGATGATTTTTCGGATTTAAAACCATAGCCGCGAGCCAAACATCATGCTACACGGGAACGGCTAGTTAATTTTGAGAGTTACGAGAAAATGGCTGTTGGTACGGTTAAGTGGTTCAATGCAACCAAGGGTTTCGGATTCATCGAGCCGCAGGGCGGCGGCAAGGATGTGTTCGTGCACATCACTGCCGTGCAGGCAGCTGGTCTGACTGGTCTGAATGATGGTCAGAAGGTCAGCTACGACGTGATGATGGAGCGCGGCAAGGAAGCTGCTGCTAATCTGAAGCTCGCCTAACAGCGTTCTTCGGGACTTCTGAAAACGGCTGCATCTTCGGGTGCAGCCGTTTTTGCTTATAAAACAAGCGCCATCAACGTCTCAAGCTGGTCCGCCTCTGCGGCCTGCTTGTCATGGCGAATGCGCGCGATACGCGGAAACCGCAGTGCCACGCCTGATTTGTGGCGCGGTGACAACTGAGCCGCGTCAAACGCCACCTCCAAAACAATTCCCCGCTCCACCTCCCGCACCGGGCCAAACCGCGCCGTTGTGTGGTTTCGTATCCATGTGTCGAGGGCTGCCAGTTCCGCATCGGTGAAGCCGGTATAGGCCTTGCCCACCGGCAACAGCTCCTCGCCGCGCCACAGACCGAACGTGTAGTCCGAATAAAAACTGCTGCGCTTGCCGTGGCCGCGCTGGGCATACATCAGCACCGCATCGATGCTGAGCGGATCGCGCTTCCACTTCCACCACGGCCCCTTCGGACGCCCAGGCAGATACGCACTCATCCCATCCTTTAACATCAGCCCCTCAATCGAGGCCGCCCGCGCCGAAAGCCGCAACTCCGCCAGTTCATCGATGCTGGAAAACGCAATCTGTTCCGACAGATCCATCCGCTTCGGCTGCACCCGCGCAAACCAAGCCTCCAGCCGCAGCCGCCGCTGATCAAACGGCAGGGCGCGAATATCCGCAGCCCCATCAAACAGCATGTCATACAGCCGCACATGCACAGGCGACTCGCGCAGCATTTTCGCCGTTGTGGTCTTGCGGTTCAGCCGTTTCTGCAAATCAGAGAACGAGGCCACCACGCCATCACGCACCACCAGCAGTTCACCATCGAGCACCGCATGCGCATCCATCGCCGCCACAATTTCGGGAAACGCCGCCGAGATATCCTCCGCCCCCCGCGAATACAGCGCCCGCCCACCCGGTGTGGAGACGAGTTGCACCCGAATGCCGTCCCATTTCCACTCTGCCCGCGTGGTCGCGGGATCAAGTGCCGCCAACTCCGCCTCGGCAATTGGATGCGCCAGCATGGGCGAGCGGAACACCGGCGCATCCAGCGGGTCCGGCTTCGGCGCATCTGCGAAAATCCAGCCGAACAACGACGCATAAGGCGGGGTCAGCCCGTGCCAAATCTCCTCGATATCGTCAGGTGCCACGCCCTCCCCACACTCCGCCAACGCCGTCTTCGCCAACCGCGCCGAGGCGCCCACGCGCAACCCACCGGTGATCAGTTTGAGCAACGCCAGCCGCACCGACGGATCGCACGCATCCAGCCACGCCGCCACCACGCCGGGCAACTCCGCCTTGGGCGTGGTGTTCAACGTCTCCACCACTTCCGACAGCAAAGGCGGCGCGTGATTGGTGGGCTTGGCCGGCCAAATCAACGCCACCGTCTCAGCCAAATCACCAACGTAATCATAGGACAGGGCAAACAGCACCGGGTCCGTCCGCTCCGCCGCCAACTCTCGGATCAGCCCGGCCTTGGCCGCCGCAAACCGCAGATCGCCGGTCAAAGCCGCCAGCCCAATCCCGCGCTCCGGGTCCGGCTGCGTGCTGAAATACCGCCGCATCAGCGCAATTTTGGCATTGCGCCCCGGCGTGAACAGCAGCCGCTCCAAGAGACCCGCAAACGCGATCATTCCGCGTCTTCCTCATAGCCAATCAAGCGCAACGCCCGCCCCGTCACCCCGCGCAGCCCGGCGGCATGGATCAGCGCCTCCTCCCGCCCATGCGTCACCCAAATCTCCGGCGCGCCCACCTCGTCGATGGTCGCCAAAAGCTCGTCCCAATCCGCATGATCCGAAATCACCAGCGGCAACTCCACGCCGCCCTGCTTTGCCCGCTGCCGCACCCGCATCCAGCCAGAGGCAAGGCACACCACCGGCTCCGCCAGCCGCCGCGCCCAGCGATCGGCAATCGCCGAGGGCGGGGCCAGCACAATCTGCCCCACCAAATCCGCCTTCGCCGCCACCGTCGCCGGGCGGAGATCGCCAAGCCTGCGGCCAAACTGCTCATACACGGCGCACATCGCCACCAGCGCACCGTGCATATAGATCGGCGCGTCCCACCCGGCAGCCCGAATGAGCGAAATCAGCCGCTGCGTTTTGCCGAGCGAGTAGCACCCCACCACATGCGTCCGCTCCGGAAACAGCGCCACGCTGGCCAACAGCCGCGCAATCTCAGACGCCGGATCAGGATGGCGAAACACCGGCAGTGCAAACGTCGCCTCGGTCACAAACACATCGCACGCCACCGGCACAAACCCATCACAGGAAGGGTCCGCCACCCGCTTGTAATCGCCACTCACCACAGCCCGGCTGCCCTGATACTCCATGCAAATCTGCGCGCTGCCGAGCACATGCCCCGCCGGCTGTAGCCACACCGTCACATCGCCAATTTGCAGCTTCTCCCCCCACCCCACCGCCTGCGTCGAAGCCGGAGCCCCCGCGCCCATTCGCGCCGCCATGAGTGCGATCGTGGGAGCCGAGGCCAGCGCATGCTGATGTCCAGGCCGCGCATGATCCGAATGCGCATGGGTGATCACCGCCCGCTCCACGCCGCGCACAGGGTCGATGAAAAACCCGCCGGGTTCGCAGAACAGTCCCTCGGGCAGCGGTTTCAGCCAAGTTTGCGGATGCGGCATAACAGTCAAATGGCCCGGCTATCGCATTTCCACCAGAGGCCCTATCTATAGGCGATGCCGAGAACATTGCCAGAACCTTTCGCCGGCTGGTTCGCCTCCCGCGGCTGGAAGGCGCGCGCACACCAGCTTGACGTGCTCGAAGCCGCGCAACGTGGTGAGAACCTCCTGCTGATCGCGCCCACCGGCGGCGGCAAAACGCTGGCCGGCTTCCTGCCCTCCCTCGTCGAACTCGCAGCCAGCCCGCGCGAGGGCCTGCACACGCTCTACGTCTCCCCCCTCAAGGCCCTCTCGGCGGACGTGGCGCGCAACCTCACCACCCCCGTCACCGACATGCGGCTCGACATCAGCATCGAGACCCGAAGTGGCGACACGTCGCCGGACAAGCGCTGCAAGCAATCCGAGGCCCCGCCCAATTTGCTCCTCACCACGCCGGAAAGCTTGGCTGTGATGATCTCGCAGCCAAAAGCCGCCGAGTTCTTCCAAACCCTCCAGCGCGTGATCATCGACGAAGTCCACGCCATCGCCGGCACCAAGCGGGGTGACCAACTGGCCCTCTGCCTCGCCCGCCTTGCCATGCTCGCCCCCGACATGCGCCGCATCGGCCTGTCCGCCACCGTCGCCCACCGCGACGCCATCCGCCGCTACGTCGCCGACGACGCCGCCATCATCGAAGTCGCAGGCGGAGCACCGCCGGAAATCGGCATGATCCTGCCGCAGGGACGCCTGCCCTGGTCCGGCCATATGGGCCTCGCCTCAGCACCGGACATCCTCACCCGCATCGCCGAAGCGCGCATGACGATCGTCTTCGTCAACACCCGCGCCCAGGCGGAGCTGCTGTTTCAGGAACTCTGGAAGCTCAACGACGCAACACTCCCCATTGCCATTCATCACGGCAGCCTGGAGATGGCGCAGCGCCTACGCGTCGAAGCCGCCATGGCGGATGGAAGGATCAGAGCAGTGGTCGCCACCGCGTCGCTCGATCTCGGCATCGACTGGGGCAGCGTTGATCAGGTGATCCAGGTCGGTGCTCCCAAAGGCGTCTCCCGCCTGCTCCAGCGCGTGGGCCGCGCCAATCACCGGATGGACGAAGCCAGCATCGCCACCCTCGTCCCCGCCAACCGCTTCGAGGTGCTGGAATGCGAAGCCGCCATCGCCGGTGTCGCCGCCCACGAACTCGACGGCGATCCACCGCGACCGGGAGGGCTCGACGTTCTCGCCCAGCACATCCTCGGCTGTGCCTGCGCCGCACCCTTTCACCCCGACGCGCTTTACGCCGAAATCCGCACCGCCGCCCCCTACGCCGACCTTGACCGCGAAACCTTCAACGACACCCTCGAATTCGTCGAAAACGGCGGTTACGCGCTGGCCGCCTACGACACCTATCGCAAGCTGTTCCGTGATTCCGAGGGCCTGCTGCACGTCATGTCCGACCGCGTCATGCGCATGCACCGCATGAACATCGGCACCATCGTCGAGGCCCCCGTCCTCAAGGTCCGCTATATGGGCAGGGGTGGCGGCACGCTGGGCGAGATCGAGGAATATTTCGTCAACATGCTCCGCCAGGGTGACACCTTCATCTTCGCCGGTCGCCTGCTCTCCTTCCAGCGCCTGCGCGAGAATGTGTGTGAGGTCACCGACGGCGGTGAGGGCGAGCCGAAAGTCCCAGCCTATGAAGGCGGGCGGATGCCGCTCACCACCAACCTCGCCAGCCGCGTCCGCGCCATGCTCAACACGCCCAGCCTATGGCGGAATTTCCCCGAGCCGGTGCAGGAATGGCTCAACATGCAGACCATCCGCTCGGTGATGCCGGGCCGTTCCGATCTGCTGATCGAAACCTTCCCGCGGGGTGACCGCTGGTATCTCGTCGCCTATTGCTTTGAGGGCCGCAACGCCCATCAAACCCTCGGCATGCTCATCACCAAGCGGATGGAGCGATTCGGCATGCAACCGCTCGGCTTCGTCGCCACCGACTATGTGATGGCCACATGGAGCGCCACCGAACCCACTGATCTCGCAAGATTGTTCGAAGTTGACATGCTGGGCGACGATCTCGAAGCCTGGATGGATGAAAGCTCCATGCTGCGCCGCAGCTTCCGGCACGTGGCGGTCATTGCGGGCCTCATCGCGCGGCACTATCCAGGCCATGACAAGAACCGCAGACAGGTGACCGTGAACTCCGACCTCATTTACGACGTGCTGCGCAAACATCAGCCCAACCACATCCTGCTGCGCGCCACGCGTGCTGATGCGGCAGCGGGCATGACCGATGTGGGCCGCGTGGCCGACATGCTCAGCCGCATCCAGGGCCGCGTGCGCCACATCAAGCTCGACCGCGTGAGCCCGCTCGCCGTGCCGGTTCTGCTGGAGATCGGCCGAGAGAACGTGCGCACCAACGACTCCGACGAAGCCCTGCTCGAAGAAGCCGCCCTCATCGCAGAAGCCACCCACCTTCCCGAACCCCGGCAAGGCCGCCTGTTCGGATGACTGCAGCCCCCCTCCACCTCGCCGGTGAGCGCCTGATGCTCGACCCCGGCGGCTGCCTGCATTGGCCCGCCCAGCGCATGCTCGTCGTCTCCGACCTGCATTTCGAGAAATCCACCTCCGCTGCCCTGCGCGGCGCGCTGCTGCCCCCTTTCGACACCCGCGAAACCCTCGCCCAACTCGCAGGCCATATTCGCAAATACGCCCCCCGCTCCGTGCTCTGCCTCGGCGACAGCTTCCACGACTCGAAGGGTGCCGCCCGCCTGCAAGCCGCCGATCACGCGCGCCTGCAATCTCTCGCCCAGGAAACCCGCTTCATCTGGGTGCTCGGCAACCATGATCCCACACCCCCTGCCGACCTCCCCGGAGACGCCACGCCTGAGCATCGCCAAGGGCCGCTGGTGTTCCGCCATCAGGCCCAGCCCGGCCGCGTCCACGGTGAAATCAGCGGCCATTTCCACCCGAAAGCCAGCGTCGCCGTGCGCGGCACCAACATCACCCGCCCCTGCTTCATCGCAGACGGCTACCGCATGATGCTGCCCGCCATCGGGGCCTATACCGGCGGGTTGGACGTCTCCGCCCCCGCCATCGCCACCCATTTCCCGCGCGGTGGGAGGGTGTTCCTGCTCGGCCGAGAACGCCTCTACAGCTTTCCCATCGGCCCCTCCCGCCCCGGAGCCGCACGACGCGAACCCGAGCCGATGCCATTGCTCACCCGCGGCTGACGCATCTAATTTACGCGCTGCATCGTATTCCCGATGCACAGTTTTGGTCCCCATTCACACATGACATCCACGCCTGCCTTGCTTTGGTTTCGCCGCGACCTGCGTCTGCATGACAACGCAGCCTTGGCAGCGGCGCTGGCGGATGGGCGTCCGGTGGTGCCGGTGTTCATCCTCGATGATGAAACGGCGGCGGAATGGGCACCGGGCGGAGCCTCACGCTGGTGGCTGCATCACAGCCTCGCCTCGCTCGATGCCGATCTGCGCAAGCTCGGCCTCCGTCTGATTCTGCGGAGAGGCCACTACGCCAAGGAACTTTCCCGGCTGCTGGCCGAAACCAAAGCCAGCGAGATCCATGTCGGCCTGCCCACCGAGCCCTGGGCGCGGCGAGCCATCGACAGTCTCAAGTTGGGCGTGCCCATCCACACCCACCGCACGGCACTGCTGTTCCACCCCGATGCAATCAAGACCGGCTCCGGCACACCCTATGGCGTGTTCACTCCCTATTCCCGCGCCTGCCTGCGGGAGTATCAGCCGCACCCGCCAATCCCAGCCCCCAAATCCCTGCCCGCCGCCACGCTCCCGCCCAGCGATGAACTCAACGATTGGAAGCTGCTGCCGACGCACCCGGACTGGTCCGCCGGCCTGTCCGTTCACACGCCCGGCGAAAAAGGTGCAGCCGCGCGCCTCAAGGCCTTCCTGCCGAAAGCTGCCGCCTACGACACCGCGCGCAACCTGCCCGGCCAAATCGGCACCTCGATGCTCTCCCCGCATCTGGCCTGGGGCGAAATCTCGCCGAACACCGTCTGGCAGGCCACCGGCGAGGGTCGTGGCAACGAGGTGTTTCGCACCGAGATTCTGTGGCGCGAATTTTCCTCCAACCTGCTCTGGCACTTCCCCGCTTTGCCGGAAGCCCCGCTCAAGCCAGCCTACGCCGCCTTCCCCTGGCGCACCGACACGAAAGCCCTCCACGCTTGGCAACGCGGCCAAACCGGCGTTCCCATCGTCGATGCCGGCATGCGTCAGCTGTGGCAAACCGGCTGGATGCACAACCGTGTGCGCATGATCACCGCCAGCTTTCTCATCAAGCACCTGCTGATCGACTGGCGGGAGGGAGAACGCTGGTTCTGGGACACGCTGGTCGATGCTGACCTCGCCGCCAACGCCGCCTCCTGGCAATGGGTCGCAGGCTCCGGGGCTGACGCAGCGCCCTTCTTTCGTGTGTTCAACCCCAGCCTGCAAGGCGAGAAATTCGACGCCGATGGCGCTTATGTGCGTCATTACGTGCCGGAACTTGAAACGATGGCGGAAAAATATATCCACAGCCCCTGGAACGCGCCCAATCCGCCGAAAAACTACCCATCCCCCATCGTCGATCTCGCCTTCGGCCGCGCCCGCGCCCTGGACGCATTGAAGACCATCACAAAGTCAGCACCATGAGTACAAAACGCAAAATCGCCGTGATCGGGGCCGGCATCTCCGGCCTGTCCGCCGCCTGGCTCGCGCGGGACGCGTTCGACGTCACGCTGTTCGAGGCGGAGCCGCGCGCCGGTGGCCATGCCGACACCCAACTCGTCGAAGTCGCTGGCAAGCCCGTGGCCGTGGACACTGGCTTCATCGTCTATAACGCCTTGAACTACCCCAATCTCGTGGGCCTCTTCGCCCATCTCGGGGTGGTCACAAAACCAACCGACATGTCCTTCGGCGTCTCAATCGGCGGGGGTCGCATGGAATATGCCGGTGGCGAGCTGTCCCAGATGTTCGCGCAGAAGCGAAACCTGCTGCGCCCGCGCTTTTGGAGCATGGTCAGCGACATTCTGCGCTTCTACCGCAACGCGCCCGCTTTGCTCTCCGCGCCCTCCACACAAAGCCTCGGCGCGTGGCTGGATGCAAACAAATACGGGGCCCCCTTCATCGAGGACCACATCCTGCCGATGGGTGCCGCCATCTGGTCCGCCTCCGTCGAAGGCATGCGGGCCTTCCCGGCCAGCCATTTCGCCCGCTTCTTCCAGAACCATGGGCTGCTGCAGCTCACCGACCGTCCAGCGTGGCGCACCGTCGATGGCGGCTCGCGCAACTACGTCTCGAAGATGGTGGCCCAACTCGGCGATGTCCGGCTGTCCAGCGCCGTCGCCACCATCTCGCGTGATGCCGAGGGGGTCACGATCCACCTGCAAAACGGCACCAGCGAGCGGTTCGACGAGGCGGTGCTCGCCTGCCACGCCGATCAGGCGCTCGCCATGATTGAGCAGCCAACGCCTGCCGAGCAATCCGTCCTCGGCGCATTCCGCTGCCAGGAGAACCTCGCCGTTCTGCACACCGACGCCTCCTTCATGCCGGTGCGCCGCGCCGTCTGGTCGGCCTGGAACTATCTGTCAGACGGTACCACCGACCACGCGCAAACCGTCAGCCTCACCTACTGGATGAACAAGCTCCAATCCCTGCAAACCAAGCTCCCGCTGCTGGTCACGCTGAACCCGTTGCGCCAGCCTGATCCAAAATCCGTCCTGCTCACCCGCCACTACCGCCACCCGCAATTCGACGCCGCCGCCATGGACGCGCAGGACAAGCTGCCGGGCATTCAGGGCCAGGATCGTCTCTACTTCTGCGGTGCATGGTCCGGCTGGGGCTTCCATGAGGACGGCATCGCGTCGGCGGTACGAGTGGCCGCATTGCTCGGCATCACCCCACCCTGGGCGGCATCCACGGAACGTCTGGCGGCATGACCACGAGCCTGCACATCGGCCATGTTTCCCACGTGCGGCACACGCCGTTCCAGCACCGGTTCAGCTACCGGATGTGGATGCTGTCCTGTGATCTCGACGTGCCCCAGCAATCCCGCCTGTTCCACCGCAACCGCGCAGGCCTCGTCTCCCTGCACGACCGCGACCATGGCCCGCGTGACGGCACGCCACTGCGGCCATGGGCGGAGGCGCATCTCGCCCGCGCGGGCCTTGCAGAGTTCGCAGCAAGCATCCGCTTCATGGCCATCCCCCGCGTGCTCGGCTACGCCTTCAACCCGATCGCGTTCTACCTCTGCCACAATGCCGAGGGCAGACTTGGGGCCGTGATCCACCAGGTGAAGAACACCTTCGGCGACCAAACCGCCTACGTGTTGCCTGTGCCGAACGCGGACGGGCTGATCGAGCAGCAGGCCGCCAAGAAAATGCATGTCTCGCCGTTTTTTGATATGCAGGGCGGCTACCGCTTCGCCTTCTCCAACCCAGACCACGACGAGTTCCGCCTCACCATCCGCTACGGGGCCGAAGACACCCCGCGCATGACCGCCTATATGCAGCTCGCCAAACAGCCCCTGACAGACACCACCCTCGCCCGTCTGCTGCTCGCCATGCCGCTGATGCCAGCCAAGGTGTTCGCCGCCATCCACTGGGAAGCCATCCGCCTCAAGCTGCGCGGTGCCCGCTTCCATCCGCTTCCTCCTCCCCTCGATGACATCTCAGGAGCCACCGCATGAGCGGAACCGACGCCACCATGTCCAGCCTGCAATCAGCCCCACCGCGGGATCGCTGGTCGCAAATGGCCCTGAAGCTCGCCGGTATGATCCGTTGCGGTCACCTCACGCTCGTCCTGCCGGATGGCAGCACGCACCGCATCAACGCGCCGCATGAGGGGCCAGAGGCGACCGTGATCATGCTCAATAAGCTCGCCATCAAGCGGCTGATGCTGGGCGGCAACATCGGGCTCGCGGAGGCCTATATCGACGGGCTGTGGGAAACGCCGGATTTGCGCGCCGTCATGGCGCTGGCCGCCGCGAACGAGGCGGAGTGGGAGGCCACGCTGGCCGGCTCGCGCTGGATGCGCCTCGTCAACGCCGTCATGCACCGCCTGCGCCCGAACACCCGCAACGGGGCGAAGCGCAACATCATCGAGCATTACGACCTCGGCAACGAGTTCTACTCCCAGTGGCTCGACCCCACCATGACCTACTCCTCCGCCCTGTTCACCAGCCCGGAGCAGACGCTGAAGGACGCCCAGCTCGCCAAGATCCACAAACTGTGTCAGGCCATCGACATCAAGCCCGGCATGAGTTTGCTTGAAATCGGCTGTGGCTGGGGCGCGTTTGCCGAAGTCGCCGCACGGGACTACGGCGCCCGCGTCACCGGCGTCACCCTCTCGCCCTCCCAACTCGCCTACGCGCAGAAGCGCATCGCCGATGCCGGCCTGTCCGATCAGGTGGAGTTCCGGCTGCAGGATTATCGAGACGTGCCGGAGCGCTTTGACCGCATCGCCTCCATCGAAATGTTCGAGGCCGTGGGACAGAAATTCTGGCCGGTCTACTTCAACACCGTGCGCGAGCGCCTGCAGCCCGGTGGCCTCGCCGGCATTCAGACCATCACGATCTGCGACCGCCTCTTCCCCACTTATCAGCGCAGTGCCGATTTCATCCAGCGCCACATCTTCCCCGGCGGCATGCTCCCAAGCCCGAACCGACTGCGTGAGGAAGTGGCGCGCGCGGGTCTCGAATGGAAATCCGAGCACTGGTTCGGCACTGACTACGCCGAGACGCTGCATCGCTGGAATGAGAGTTTCCAATCCGTCTGGCCGCGCATCGCCAGTGCCACCCGCCTCAGCCGCATGCCGGCTGACCAGCGCTTCAAGCGGCTCTGGGAATACTACCTGCTCTACTGCGAAACCGGCTTCCGCGCCGGATGGACCGACGTGGGCCAGATCCTGCTCGCCCGAACCGCTTGACCATCGCCCGGCTCGCGTGGCGGAGGCTGATTTCCTACGCCGCCCCCGCCCTGCCGCTGGCGATCCTTGGCCTGCCGCTGAACGTCTATCTCCCCACCTTCTGGGCGGGGACGATGGGCGTCAGCCTTGGCATGGTGGGCCTTGTGCTCACCTTGGTCCGGCTGACCGACGTCATCGTCGATCCCGCCATCGGCCGATTGTCGGACAGGCTGCGCACCCGCATCGGCAGGCGCAAGCCTATCATCATCGCCGCCATCCCGGTTGGCCTGATTGGCGGTGCCGCCCTCTTCTTCCCCTCTCAAGGCGCGGGCCCAATCTGGCTCGCATTCTCCTACATGGCGCTCACGCTCGGCTGGAGCATGATCGCTCTCCCCTGGCAGGCCTGGGGTGCAGAACTCTCGGATGATTACCGCGAGCGCACCCGTATCGTCAGCTGGCGCGAGGGGCTGACGCTCGCCGGCATCGTCGTCTCCGCCGTCATCCCGGCCGCCCTCGGGCTGTCCGATCCAGGAGCCACGCTCCATCTCCTCGCCATCATCTGCGCCGCACTCAGCATCCCAGCCCTCATCGCCCTGCTCACCCAGGTGGCAGAGCCCGCCATCACCACCGAAATTCCGCAGCCTGGCCTCGCCGAGTCGTTGCGCACAGCATGGGCCAATCGCCCCTTTCGACGTCTGCTCGCTGCCTGGGCGCTGAACGGCATTGCCAACGGCTTGCCCGCCGCCCTCTTCCTCCTCCTCTGCCGCGAAGTGCTCCACGCCGCCGACCAATCCGGCCCGCTCCTGCTCGCCTTCTTCGCCACCGGCATCATCTCCGTCCCATTCTGGTCCTGGGTGTCCAACCGAATCGGCAAACACCGTGCCTGGGCCTGGGCCATGATCTGGACCTGTGCGGCCTTCCTCCCCGTCCTCCTCCTCGGCCCCGGCGATGTGCTGGGATTTCTGCTGATCTGCCTCGGCACCGGGGCCGGATTGGGGGCCGATCTCGCCCTCCCCCCCTCCATGCAGGCCGACGTCATCGACCTCGACACCCTCAACCACGGCGAGCCCCGCGCCGGTTTATTTTTTGCCGCCTGGACGATGGCGCAAAAGGCCGGAAACGCGCTCTCCGCCGGGCTTGCGTTTGGTATCCTCGACCTCGTGGGCTTCAATTCAGCGGGAGGTAACGCAAGTTTGCAGTTGGAGACGCTGATTGCCCTCTATTGTCTTTTGCCAATCGGGCTCAAACTGAGTGCTGTGATCTGTATGTGGAACTTTCCAATCAACGCTGCGGAGCAGGCTCGGATACGGGCGGAGCTCGCACGTTGATCCCTGCTGGCGTGGGCCTTCGCGTGGTAGGAGACGTGCATGGTGATGCGCGCGCATTCTCGGCTGCGATGGAAACCGACCGCTTCATCATCCAGCTTGGCGACCTTGTTGATTACGGGCCGGACAGTGCGACCACCCTTCGCATGGCGTTCGACCTCATCGACCAAAAGCGCGGCCTCTTCATTCTCGGCAACCATGATCTCAAACTCGCCCGCGCCTTGGCCGGGCGTGAGGTGCGTATGGACCAGCATCTGGCCCAAACCCTGTCCCAGCTCGACGACGATCTGAAGCAGCGCGCCCTTGATGAATTCGCCCGCGCGCCTGCCTGGCTGATCCAGCGGGAGCGTATGTTCGTCCATGGCGGCTTCCACACGGCAATGCTTGAGGACCCGCCACCTCCGGCCCCCGAAGGCCGCGTCACCGGCGTGCTGTCCAGGGCACTCTATGGAGAACACACCGGACGCACCCAATCGGACGGCTACCCCGAGCGCTCGCTGCGCTGGGTGGACCGGATTCCAGAGGGCCTGACGGTTTATTGCGGGCATGACCGCAGAAGTACCAATGGGCGTCCCTATATCCGAAAAGGCAATCTTGGCGGTGTTGCCGTCTTCCTGGACACGGGGGCCGGCAAAGGCGGGCATCTCTCCTGGGTGGACCTGCCGCCGCTGGCCTCTCATTAGGATCATCTCATGCGCTTCTTTGCTCCCCTCCTTCTGCTCCCTTTGATCGGCTGCGCATCCAACACCGTGCAGGATTTCGCCAAGTTCCAGCCGGAGATGCGCATCGACCAGTATTTCGAGGGCGACAGCACCGGCTACGGCCTCTTCCTCAACCGCGCCGGAGACGTGAAGCGCCAGTTCAAGGTCGCCATGCATGGCCACCGGGACGGCGACCTGTTCAAGCTCGATGAAGACTTCACCTACGATGACGGTGAGAAGCAGGAACGCCACTGGACCTTCCGCCCCACCGGCGACGGCTCCTGGGAAGGCACAGCGCCAGACGTGATCGGTGTGGCCCCCGGCGAATTCTCCGGCAACGCCTACCGGATGCACTACGTCGCCGACATCAAAGCAGGCAGCTCCAGCTACCGGCTTGATTTCGACGACTGGTTGTTCCGCCAGAACGACCACATCGTGCTCAATCACACCAACGTCACCAAACTCGGCATCGATGTCGGCGAGGTTCAGCTGACGTTTGTGAAGTAGCCCCGCCCCCGCAGGGTGCAGTCCGCTTTGGGACAGCACCTTTTTTATTGCGATCCCGGAACAATTAGAACAAGCAAGGGTAACGCGCTCAGGGCGGGCAAAAAAATTCTGAAAAAAGAGAGACCTGCTAACTGCCTCGCAACGCTCCAGCCGGGTATTGGTGCGGGCTTCCCCGCGAGACAGACCGGCGGGGCGACCACCACCGGCACCATCACAGCAAGCCCGAACCGGGTCACATGCCGCCACAGCACCACGCGGCCCTTGGGCGTCATGAAGCCGCGACAATACCCGTCCGGCCCATCCCATCCATCCTCGACAACACCGCGCTCTTCGGCAAACTCCAAGTGCGCATAACGCTCTTCGGTGGCCAGCCACGCCAGCAAAGCGTGCCGGATCGCAGGGCAAAGATTGGCTATGATGATCAACTGCATCAGCAGATTCCACTCCCCCGCGCCACGCACCGCCCCGCCGATCAGGCAGAGCAACGCCATCGGATCAGGGGTTGCGGGGGAACGCGAGACGGTCATGGGAGCGGGGTTCCTGTGCCAGAGATTGAGTTATTCTCTATGACACACTCATCACCATTTTGCAAGAAAAATTAACGCAGGGTGCAGCTCGCTTTGAAACTGCGCCGCCTCCGATGAATCCACGCCATCACAACAGAACGTGCAGTCCCAAAGCGGACTGCGCCCTAGGCTCTAGAGCACGTTTCGACCAGATGGAATCATCTGGTCGAAAGTTCGTGCTCTAGAAACATATGACTCTAGAGCAACTTAGCGCCGACCAGATTGCACCGGAACGG
>CAIJTR010000057.1 GCA_903823665.1 uncultured Rhodospirillales bacterium | reverse complement strand
TGATCTACCTTGGCTCTGCACTCATCAATTCACGATGAATCTCAACAGGCCCTAGAGCGGAAGCCGTCCTGATTGAATCCGGAGGTCTGAATCACGCGACCCAAGAAAGAGTGAGACCATGATGCGTTTCAACTGAAACGCATCATGGTCTAAGTTATCGCGCATAGGTTGTGCCGATCTACAAAACTTACCCCGTCAAACGTCTCATTTTCCTTTCTTTGGTGACGAAAGCGCATTACCACCGTGTCATGTGCGGGCCGCATAGCTTGCCAGATGACCGACATACGCTGCGTCTCACCAAGCCTTTAGGAAAGAACACACAATGAAGCGCCTTCTCCTCTCGATGACCGGCCTCGCAGCACTGGCTTCCGCCCCCGCCTTCGCGGCCAGCGAGACGTTCACCGCCTCATCCGGCAACCTCACCGCCCCGTTCAGCGGCACCGTGGCCCTGCCTGATTTCAACACGGCGCTCGGCACGCTGACCGACGTCTCCGTGTCGTGGATGTTCGGCGGCTCGATCAACTTCGCGGTCACCAACATCTCGCAGACCAGCTACGCCTTCACCAACGGCTCCACCACCGGCACGCTCACGCTCAACGGCCCACTCGGCCAGATCACCCAGAAGACCGAGACGGCGACCGTGGCCAGCGGCACGGCCGCCTTCGGCACCACCACCTTCTCCCCGGTGACAATCTCTGACTCGGGCTCGTTCTCAGCCACCGACCTCACCGATTATGAAGGCTCCGGCAGCGTCACGCTGAGCTTCATCGGCTCGTCGCTGGCCTCGTCCGGCAGCACGCTGGCACCGTCGAACACCGTGTTCTTCGGCGGCGGCGCGTCGGCCAATGCTCAGGCCACCGTCACCTACACCTACACCGCAGTGCCGCCCCCCGTCGTGACCACGCCGGAGCCTGCTGACATCGCCATCTTCGCCGTGGCCCTGGTCGGTCTCGGCCTGGTCCTGCGCCGCCGCAGCGTCTAGAGCACGTTTTGACCAGATGGAATCATCTGGTCGAAAGTTCGGGCTCTAGAAATCTATGATCCTAGAGCAACTTAGCCTCGATCAGATCGAACCGGTTCGGTTCAATCTGATCGGGCATTGCGTCAGCGTACCCGCAGGCCGAGATGCCGCTCCATCGGCTCGAAATCCCGGTCATTGTGCAGCAACGCCACATCCCGCTCGATGCAATACGTGCCAATGACCAGATCAGCGGTTTTACGGATCGAGACACCCAGCGCCCGCAGCGCACAAAAATGCGCAGCCGCCGCCACGGCAAGCTGTGCGTCGAGCAGCTTGATAGCCGGAAACGCTGTCATAACCGATTCAATCTGACGCGCGTGGCGCGAGGAACTCAGAGCCCCAGATAGGCCCTCCGCACATCCGCATCCCCCGCGATATCGGCAGCCTTGCCAGACATCACAATCCGGCCGGTCTGCAGCACATAGGCTCGGTCTGCGATCTCCAGCGCCTCCGCCAGCCGCTGCTCCACCAGCAGCACCGTCAGGCCCAAATCCCTGATCCGCTGAATGGCGGCGAAAATATCATCCACCAGCTTGGGCATAATCCCCTGGCTCGGCTCGTCCAGCATCAGCAGCCGCGGTCCTGTCATCAGAGCCCGGCCGATTGCGAGCATCTGCTGCTCCCCGCCCGACAACGTCTCCGCCCGCTGCTTCAGTCGCTCGGCAAGCCGGGGGAACAGGCTGAACACCAACTCCAGCGGCTTGAACCGCTCCGGCCCTTCCACCGCATAGGCCCCCAGCCTGAGATTGTCCTCCACCGAAAGCCTTGGGAACAGCCGCCGCCCCTCCGGCACCAGGCCCACGCCCGCACGCGAAATCATATGCGCCTTCAACGCCCGCAGATCGGTGCCGTCGAACTCAATACGCCCCTCGGTCGCCACCAGCCCCGCGATGGATTTCAGCAGCGTGGTCTTGCCCGCGCCATTCGCCCCCACCACAGCCACAATCTCGCCCTTCGCCACATCCAGGCTCACGCCCTGCAGCGCCTTAAGCCCACGATACGAGGCATTTAGCCCCTCAATGTGCAGCATAACGGTCGCCCAAATAGGCCCGGATCACGTCAGGATGCTTCACAATCTCCGCAGGCGACCCAATCGTCAGCACGCGCCCTAAATTGAGAACCACGGCCCGGCCGACCAGCGGCAGCACCACCTCCATCACGTGTTCGACCATGATGACGGTGATGCCGCGTTTCTGAACATCGCGCACCAACTGCACGCCACCCTGCGCCTCCGTCGGCGTCAGCCCCGTCAGCATCTCATCGAGCAGCAGCACCCGAGGCTCCGTCGCCAGCGCCCGCGCCACTTCCAGCCGCCGCTTCTCCGCCGGGCTGAGCAAATGCGCCGGCGCGTCCGCCTTCCCTGCCAGGCCGCAGAATTCCAGCATCGTCTGCGCGGCCGCCATCGCAGCCCGGCTGGACGCATGACGTGCAAACGCGCCCACCATCACATTCTCCAGCACGCTCATGCTGTCAAAGCTGCGCACCACCTGAAACGTCCGCGCGATCCCCGCCGCCGCGCAGGCGAACGGCCCCAGACCGGAAACCCGCTGCCCGCCCAACAAAATCTCCCCGGCATCCGGCGACACCTCACCGGATATCGAGTTGAACAGCGACGTTTTGCCCGCCCCGTTCGGCCCCAACAGCCCGAGGATCTCCCCCTCCGCCACGTCAAAGCTGATCTCCACATTCGCCACCACGCCGCCGAAGCTCTTGGAGACGCCTCGAACCTCAAGCAGTGCGGGCATCGCTGCCTCGCTTGAACAAGCTCACCAAACCCTGCGGCCGGAACAGCGACACCGCCATAATCAGCGCGCCATACAGCATCAAATCCACCCCGCTGCCGGAACTGCCGAGATATGAGCTGCTCAGCTCGCGCAGCGGGATGAGCACGGCAGCCCCCAAAAGCGGCCCCCACAGCGTCCCCACCCCGCCGAGCACAGCCGGAAGTGCTATCAGAATGGCAAGCGGACCCGAGAGAATGCTGTCCGGGTCGATATAGCCCACATAAATCGCAAATATCCCGCCGCCCACACCGGTGAAAAACCCGCTGATGGCGGCTGCGATCATCTTGGAGTGGAAAATCCTAACACCGAGTGAACGCGCGGCCACCACGTCGTCCTTCACCGCGCGCCACGAGAACCCCCAGCGCGAGCCCTCAATCCACCACGCCACCAGCCAGGTGATCGCGGCAAACCCCAACGCCACATACAAATACGGCAACTTGGCTGTGCGGAACTGCAAATTCACCCAATTCTGCCCGCGGAACGGCAGCGTGATGCCAGACGCACCACCCACCCAATCCCAGTTCAAGAAGAGCAGATAGCCGATCTCCTGCACCACCACGGTTGCAATGGCGTAGTAATGGCCAGACAGCCGAAAGCACGGCCATCCCACCAGCAGCGCAAGCAACGCCGCCACCACACCGCCCGCAATCATTCCCAACGGCGGCGGCACATGCGGCCCCACGAACAGCAACGCAGTCACGTAGGCCCCGATGCCGAAATACAGCGAATGGCCGAGCGAGATCTGCCCGCAATAGCCGCCCAGAATGTTCCAGCTCTGGGACAATCCGGCGAACAGCAGCGTGATGATGATGAGGTTCAGCGAATAAACGTCATGGATGCCAAGTGGCAGCACTGCCAGTGCCACAAGCAGCACGGCCCCGATCAGCAATTCGCGCCGTCGTCGTTGAAGGATGGTGTTCGTCACGGCTCTGAGGATGCATGGTTCATGCCATCGTCATACCGCCGATCAGCCATGCCGGAAATAGCCGACGGGTACGATGTGACCCAACATCGCACCCGATCGGATCAGCTGAAGCGGCGGCGAAGTCCTGCCAGACCGATGACGCCAGCCAGCATTACCAGCCAAGATGCCGGTTCCGGCACCTCGGTCACAGCCATCTGATAGGCACCGTTGATATTGGCACCGCCCGTGGTGCCCTGGGTGTAAACCTGCCCGGCCACTCCGGTTCCGGTGTCATCCAATTCGTAGCCCCAAGATGCTCCAACCGAGGTTGCTGAGGTCGTCGGCGTGCCAGCACTGGTAAGCAGGCCACCGGAGAAGCTGTCCGTCAGCTCGATCCAGTATTCAGTGTTCGCCGCCAGCAACACCGGGGTCGTGACAGTCACGTCCACGACAGATGGTGTGGAACTCAGCACAGAATCCGCCACCTGCCCGAGTGTTGCGAGGAGCGTTTGAGGCCCGGCCAAAGCCGTGGTGAATGAGTAGAGCGACACATTTGTCACATACCCGTCCGACGGAGTTGCTGCTGACAGCACGAGCATCACGTCATTGAGAGTCCCGGCCGCGGGGCCTGAAAGGAAGCTCGCCGACAGGTAATTATGTTGGGTAATCGAGTCAGAGCCAACCGTGGCCTGGGCGGTATTGTTGTAGAGCACCTGGGCAGACGCGCTTGCGGCCCCCAGTCCAATCACTGCAGCGGCCAAGCCGGCACAGATGGAGCCTCGATGGAAATACAAACCGTGTTCCCTATGACAAGCTGCAGCGAGGCTGCCGCAAAGTTGAACTGACAGTAAATGATTTGCCGGAAACAGACACGAAAGTCAATGTTTTCAAAAGTTATGTTAATTCTGTCTCAAATTAATCTAATTAATTCAAGCCCCTGAAAACTCAACATAACGATCTGCGGCATGCACACCGCTGCAATCACATTTATTGTGAACAATCGTGAATATATGTGGAACCGCGCTGTGTGACGTGATCGCAACCATTGCAATACGTCAATCAACACCCTGGCACCCGAGCATGGCTTCGGGAGCCATCCAATCAACAAAAGACGTGACTTAAAGTCGGAACGGCCATTCCACGATTGGCGCCACCAAATTGCGGCCCCTCTTTAACGGAGAACGCATCGGAGGTCGGCAACATCGTTGCACTCAACAGATTAGCAATCTTCAAAATACGATTTGGATCAGCCTCAGCGTCACCATCGGTATTATCGCTAAATCTTCCCGAACAGACCGCGCGGCCGGAACATCAGCACAGCCAGATAAATCGCGAACATGCCCACCTGCTTCAGCGACGGCTCCAACAGTTGCGCGGTGATCGCCTCCACCTCGCCTATCAGCAGCCCAGCCGCCAGCGCCCCCACCATCGAGCCGAAACCGCCCAAGGCCACCGTGACATAGGCGATCAGCGCGAAATTCGCCCCCACATTGGGCGACACATAATAAAAACCAGCCAGCATCACGCCCGCCACGCCCACCGTGGCCGACCCCAGGCCCCAGCCGAGCGCGAAGATACGGTCCCGGTCGATGCCGATCAGTGCCACCGCCTCGCGATCCTCGCGCGTGGCCTCCAACGCCCTGCCAAACTCAGTCCGGCTGATCGCCAGCAGCAGCCCAAACGCCAGCAGGCACACCAACGAAGCCGCCACCTGCGGCAAGGGCAGATAAACGCCACCAATCTGCGCCGTGCGATTGGCCAGCCAGGTGCCGGTGATCGAACGGAACTCCCCACCATAGATCATCTGCGCCAAGCCACGAATAAAGATCGCAAGCCCGAACGTGGCAAAGATCTGTACCATACCCTTGTTGAACCGCACCTGTAATGCCCGCGAAATCAGCACGCGGTAAATCGCCATGCCCACGCCGAACATCAGCGCCGCCACAATGGGCAGCAGCACAAATGGATCGAGCCCACTCAACTGCCACAGCGTGAAGACGGCATACATCGCCACCATCATCAGCTCGCCATGCGCGAAGTTGACGACGTCCATCAGCCCGAAAATCAGGCTCAATCCCGCCGCCACCAGCGCGTAGATAAGGCCCATCAGCAATCCGCTGCTGACAACCTGTAGCACGGCATCCAACGCCATCTCACCTCCAGAGTCGTACCCACGAGCCCAGAGGGATGCACATCGCGCGCCACTCGGCAACGCGCGATGTGTGTGGCGCGCTTAGCTCAGCCGGATGGCGTTGTGCGCGGTCAGATCAGACAGGCTCGCGGCATTGGCACCCATCAGCGTGGCCACGGTCGCGAAATGGCTGCCGCTGCCGCTGACATCGATACCAACCACGGTGTTGCTGCCCGTCTCGCTCACCCGCAGGAAGCCGCCCAGCGTGCTGCTGCTGCCATTCCAGCCGGAGCCAGCCAGCAGCTTCGACACATCCAGCACGTCGTTGTTGCTGGTGCCGAAGTCCGTCACCGTCATCCCTCCCGCCGTGCCGACGCCGTTCACCTGATAGGTGTTGGAGGCACCGCCGCTGATCACGTCCTTACCGATGCCGCCGATCACCAGATTGCTCCAGCCAGTCAGCGCCACAATGTCGCTGCCGCTGGCAGTGTTCACCGTGGAAGAGCCGTTGCCGGCCACGATGGTGTTGTGGCCCGACCCGGAGGTGATCACGTTGCTCCAGCCACCCATAGTGATGTTGTTGTCACCATTGCCGACCGTCAGCGTCGAGCTGCCCTGGCTGCCGGAGATGGTGTTGTTGCCATCGCCCAGCGCCAGCGACTGGTTCCAGCCGGACATGGTGAATACACTGTTGCCGGAATTGCCCGGCAGCACCGGTGCCACCGCCACCGACTGCGGCATGATCGCCTGCGTCACCAATACCGCCTGCGTGGCCGGCATTGTTGGCGTCGGCGGCAGCGGTGCCGTCGTCACCACGGCACTGGCCGATGGCACGATGCTCGGCAAACCATTCGCCCCAAATACCACACTCTGCGTTGGTGCCGCATTGGCGTTGGCGTTGAAGCTGATCGCGTTCGGCCCCTGATTATACCCGCCGTTGAAGACGATCAGGTCATTGCCGCCGAAATACAGCGCGTCCTGTCCATTCACCTTCTCATGCATGCCACCAGTATAGCCGAACACATCAATGGTGTCCTGCGCCCGCAGCCCGCCATCGACGGTGACCACGCCGTCACCCTTCTCGAACACGATGGTGGTGCTGATACCGCCGACGCGCTCTTCATCGCCCTGGGTGTAGCTCTGCACCTGTCCATTCACCGCCTGCACAGTACCAGTGCTGCCACCGCCGATGAGGATGCTGTTCCCCACGGTCGCCGCCAGCATGTCGTTGCCGGTGCCGCCCATGAAATACGCATCACCGCCCTCGCCCTGCAGCGTGGCACTGCCACTGCCGCCGGAGAAGAAGAACGACTTCGTATCGCTCTGCGTCTGCGCACTCAGCGCACCAGCACTCGTGACGATCTCGCTGCCACCGCCTGCCTCAACGAGATTCCCCGGTGCCTGATTGCCCAGCACCACAATGCTGTCACCGCCGCTGCCGGTGTGCACAAGGTTGCCACCAGGGCCAACCACAATGCCGTTGCTGCCATTGCCGTCATAGGTCTGGCCAAGCGTCAGTTCGGTCGGTGTTGCACCCGCGAAGTTCCCGTTGAACACGAGGCCTGCATTGCCACCGCCGCTGGTCTGACCGGCATGCACAGTAATTTCACCACTCACACCGCTGCTCGGATCAACATTGCTGTCGATCGCAAGGTTCGGTCCAGCATTCTCCGGCGTGCTGTAGCTCGTTCCGGCCGGTGACAGCACATGCACCTCGTAGTTGCCAAGCGATAGGCCGGAGAAGCTGTAGTGCCCCTCTGCATCGGTCGTGGTCGTCTGCCCGGTCGGCTTCCCACTGGCGTCGAGCAACTGCACCGTCACACCGGCCATCCCGGGGTCACCCACATGATAGACGCCATCTGCCTGACCATCGAAGAACACAAAGCTGCTGATCGTGCCAGTCGGATACATGCCGGCATTGGCCGAAAAATCCACCTCGCCGGAGCCTAGAACCACTGTATCATGGCCCGCCTGATCAACCGCGCTATTGATCGCAGGTACGGCCGCGGTACCAATCGGTGAGAACGCGTCACCCTTCTGACCAGCCACTGCTACAGTATAAGTGCCAGGAACCAGGTTTGCGAAGTTGTAGGTGCCATCGGCAGCCGTCGTGGTTGTCGCCACAGTCTTCCCGGAGGCATTGAGCAGCGTCACAGTGTCACCTGCAATGGCGGGCTCGTTCGCATCCATCACACCGTTGCCGTCGGCATCATAGAACGCGGTGCCACCCAGCGAAGCCAGCTTGTATTCACCGGCGTTCTGCGGTCCAGGATCACCCGAGGTCAGCGTGACCGCAACTTCACCGTTTTGCGAAACCACACTGTCCGGCAGGCTCGTACTCCTGCCCACAGGGGAGAACGAGTAGCCCTGCGGTGCCACGGTCTGGATCAGATAGTTGCCCGGATTGAGCTTATCGAACTCGTAATGGCCCTGATCGTCGGTAGCCGTGGTGGCCAAGATCTTGCTGCCGTCAGCTGACAGCAGATTGACGATCTGGCCAGCCACAATGGCATCGTCCGGCATTTCAACGCCGCTGACGTTGTTGTCGACGAACACCGTGCCGTCGACACTGGCGAGTTCGTAGATACCGGCATTCACCGTTGTCGTGGTGCCTGCCACCACGTTTATCGCATCAGCACCGGAGGCATTGACGTTGTTGTCCATCAGCATGGCGCTGCGGCCAAGCGGGGAGAAATACTGGTCGATAGCGGTGATCACCTGCACCGTATCCTGACCCGGTGCCACACCGCTGAAGCTGTAGCTGCCATCTGCAACACTGGTCGTTGTCATCAGAATGGTGCCGCCACTGCCCATCAGCTCGACCACCTGGCCAGCAAGGCCTGGATCACCAGCCTGACGCACGCCATCCGCATTCTCATCGCTAAAGATCGTCCCGTTGACCGTCGCACCACGGTATTCACCCGCGTTCACCGTCGAGGCACTGCCCGACGTCACCGTCACCGGCACCGAGGACGGTGTGGAGAACGTGTCA
>CAIJTR010000056.1 GCA_903823665.1 uncultured Rhodospirillales bacterium | reverse complement strand
TACAAAAATAAAACACCCAACACCCAACGCCCAACACCCAACGCGGGGTGGAGCAGCCCGGTAGCTCGTCAGGCTCATAACCTGAAGGTCATCAGTTCAAATCTGGTCCCCGCAACCACCTTTACCGAACGCAAGAACATATCACAATCCGTACCACTCCGCCGGGCATTTGGCTTGTCCAGCGCCAGAGATACCATCGACGCGATCTCACCAATCAGCTCGATCTCAAGGCCATCTCCATCAGCCGCTGGATGCAGCATGACACGGTCGATCAAACCGCGCACATTCTCCAACGCGGCTGTTCCGAAATCCGGCGCATGAAGCGCCTCAGTCAGACCAGCCACCTTCCGACGATAGACCTCAGATAAGTTTGGCATGAGGCGTGGTGCCGGTGTTGGTGTATCTTGCAGCCCTTGCTCGAGCAGAGCCTTACGTCGTTCGAGCTCGTCGAGCTTTTGCTGCAGGCCCTTCGCACGCAGGCCATCGGTGATCGCATCAATGAGGCCCGACAGCTTTCGGTTAAGTGTGTCCAACTCCCGCTTGCGGGCGCCTATTGTGGCCGATACCTCAGCTTGCGCGCGGTTCCATTCAGCGGTGAACTCGGTCACGAACTCCGCTGTATGCTCGGGTGTCATGAGCTGCGACCGCAAGGCATCAAGGATCACATTTTCCAGAATGGGGCGGCGGATCCCTGCTCGATTGCGGCAGATACCCTGCCGGCGCGCCGCACCGCACGCCAGTGAGTCCTTACCCACCGCCGAGAAAGCTCCTCCGCAGGTGCCGCAAAACAGCTTGCCGGTCAGCACATGCTGCGAACGACGCTTATCCCAAAACTTTGGCCGCCCTTCAGCATTGGCACCGGACGCTTCACGGATGTCACCGAGTCGAGCCTGAACACGATCCCACACGGCGTCTTCGATGATCCGCAGCTCCGGCATATTGTGCGTCACCCAAGCCGTGTCCGGGTTCATCCGAGAGATGCGCTTGCCGGTCGCCGGATCCTTCAAAAAACGCATGCGGTTCCAAACCATCCGTCCCACGTAAAGCTCGTTCCGTAAGATACCTGTGCCGCGCTGCGCGTGGCCGCGGATCGTCGTATCCCGCCATGTATGTCCTTGTGGCCCAGGAACGCCTTCGATGTTCAGCGCCCGAGCGATCGCAACCGGACTACTCCCGTCGGCGAACATTTCGAAAATACGGCGGACGGTGTTTGCCTCGGCAGGATCAATGCACCGGTCGCCACGGCTCACCGACCCATCATCCGACAGCGCTCGCACGGCTCTATATCCAAAACACAGTCCGCCGGCAGATTTGCCTGCCTCGGCTCGGCCGCGCATACCGCGATGGGTCTTCTGTGAGAGATCCTTCAGAAAGAGCGCATTCATCGTGCCCTTCAGGCCGACATGCAGCTCGTTGATCTCGCCCTCCGCATGGGTGACGATCTTCACTCCAGCAAAATTCAGCGTCTTATAGAGGCCTGCGACGTCCTCTTGGTCGCGCGACAGGCGATCGAGCGCCTCTGCCAGCAGAACCTGGAACTCACCTCGCTGAGCGGCGAGCAGCATCGTCTGATACCCAGGGCGGAATGCGCTGGAGCCGCTCATCGCGGCATCGCTGAACGGTTGAACCACTTCAATGCCCTGTCGCTCTGCAAAAGCACGGCAGACGCGTTCCTGGTCGTCGATAGATTCAATCCGCTGCTGATCGCTGCTGTATCGCGCGTAGATCGCGGCTCGAACGGACATGAATGCTGCTCCAAAAAAATGCCTTGGGACAATATCGAACACAGGGAGGCGGCAGCCGATTCGTGCTTCGGGGGTTGCTCACATTGATGCACCGTTGAAGATGATCATTCTGATCAGCCGACCAGCGCAACGACCTTCAGGTTGCACCTTTGAGGGTTCGACGTTCAAGCGTCGAGGTCGGGCGTAACGTAGAAATGCATTCGCGCCTCTCGCAAGTATCGCCGATGGTCGCATTGCTTTTCGAACATGCATCGAGCGCGACCACAACGTCGCCCCGTCCATTGAACGACTGCCGGGCGGCCTGACGCGCCAGCGACCGCACGAGCTGCGTGAGGCTCGGGTTTGTCGCAGGGACGCAATTCGATGGAACGCGGTCTGAGCACCCCATCGAAGGGATGCTCAGAGATGCGAGGCCTTGGTCGTGCGTGGGATCGCTTTGCATTGCGACCACACCCTAAGCAAGCGTTCGATCTGCAAACCGTGGGCGTGGCACGCCGGTACCTGTTGAGTGCCAAACCAACTCCAAACAACCGGCAAAGCGCATTTGCAATCAGTTGCACTGACCAGCCCTTTCATTTGATCCCGCTGTCCGGCCGTCGATCGGTATTACAGACCACTCACATGACAGGGCGGATCTCGGTATCAAAACATTCGACGAGGCGGCCCACTGCTGCAAGGAGCGTTTTTGCCCTCCCTGCCGTTTTGACCGAATGTCCTGCGTCACCCTCTTCGGCTCGAACAGCCGCCGCCACGCTGGACATCTGAGCGACGAACATACGCTGCTGCCTCTGCATGGCCACCAGCAGGATGACCGCGTTGTCGACCGCTTCAAGCAGATCGGACTCTTTTGGCGGCTGAACAACCCGTCGCCGTCCCATGAGTTTTTCGAAGGCTTTGTTGACGGGCGGCACAACGGAGGGCCGGCTGTAACCCTCGACATGAACTGACGCATTGACCAATCGCTCAGGCCCATCGGGGATCGTTATGCCGGGGAACAGCAAGCCCTGATCGTCCAAAGCAAACAATCCGTCGATGACGAGGCCACCGACCTCGGCGATCGGAATGTCCAAAGTCGCGGTAATGTCCAGCCGGACCCGAAGATCATAGGTGACGCAACCTGATGCAGGCTCGACGCTCATTGTGCAGCCCCTTTCGTGCTTGCCCGGATTATCGTTGTGGTGGGCGCACGGATTGCGACGGGAATGCGCCCCGGTTCCTGTCGCGTCCCCAGTGCGATCGTGATGTTGGGCAAGATCGCGGTCGATCCTGATGTCGAAAGCGGGAACAGCGTTCCATCCTTCGCCCGCAGTGCGGGGGGCTCCACCAGTTCAAACTGGCACGTGCCAATCTGGATGAGTTGCCCGGGAACACTGTAGAGAACAAGGCTGCCAAAATATGAGTCAGTCATAGGTCGCTCCTTTGTGTGACCAAGAATCGTATAATATAATCATCATTTTGCAATATTTTTTACGAAATATTTTCTTTATTTTGGGCTTCTAAGTGCTTCCAATAGTTCTAGGAATTCGACGCGAGATCGCATCTCTTTTTGCAAGATATAATGCTTCTCGGTCGTCTGTGACGATGCATGGCCAAGAAGCGCTGCCGCTTCGACAGCCTTCGTTGGCCTTTCAAGCGTCAGTGTCACCGCGGCTGCATGCCGAAAGCTATGTGGCAGCACCGCGTCTCCAAACTTCTTCGCAGTGAGCTCTTTAATCCACTTCCGAACTGTTTGATCGCTTACAGGCTCGCCTCTCTTGCCGATCCACAGGCGATGCGTCGAACCAGCCCGGCCGCGCTGGATTAGAACAGGCCGGACGTCCTCAAGGTAGCAAGCCATTTGCCGTTCAAGAGTTTTAGGAACAGGCCAACGATCGGGGCGACGGGTTTTTGTTTCAGTGGCGTTGAGGTGGATGATCCAACCGCTTGCGTCCTGCAGCAGATGGCGGTCGATCTCGATCTCGGCGAAGTTCTTGATGCGCATGGGTGCTGCGGCGAGGAGTGCCACGCAGAGGCCGTTACGAAAACGCTCGAGCGCCTCACCTGTCTCGAGCTCACCTTCCATCGCTTCCAAGCCGGCACGATACAGTGTCCGTCCATGTTCGATGTGCCGCGCCGCAGGAACGTCGCGTCTGCTATGCCGCCGCAGCCGCCGCAGAAGACCGGGTGCGAACGGCAACGCTACACCTGAACCGATTGATTGCAGCACACCGACAAGCTGGACTGCCGTGTTGCGCACGGAGCCAAACTTGGCTCGGTTGAGCTCAGACAGAAAGAACCGCGTGAGTTCTTCTTCAGTGGTAGAGGCCATAATATCGGCTTGCCCGATATCGATCCCTTGATCCACCAACCACTGTAACCATCGGCCTAAGCTTAGGCGAGCTTGCTGCTGCGTTCGATACCCCCATGTCGCGACCCGCGTTTGGTCGTCGAACGCCTCGATCGCAGGGGCAATTGCGCTATTCCAATTCTCTTGGAGTTTTGCGGGCCAATCGTTGAACGTCAGAGATAGGCTTGTCCCACTGCTCATCGCACCCTGCGCACTTTCATATCCGCCAATATCTCGTGATAGATCCTACGAGACTTTTCAGGATCGAGGTGGGTGTAGTGGGTGATAGTGGTCGCCAGCGATTTGTGGCCGAGCATATGCTGAACGTCCGGATAGGCGTCCGGGCGCGCATTCAAAATGACCTTGCCTACCAACGACCGTGTGAGATGCGGTGTAACATCGACACCCAGCAAGCGGGCCGCGGCATCTTTCAGGTCAGCGCATGCCTGTGTGCTCGTCCAGTGAGACTCGTTGGTACGGGGAAATAGCCAGTCGCTCGCGCCGCCGCCGGGCACATCATGCACGCAACGATATGTATCAACGTATGCCCGATAGATCTTGCCGGTCGATTTGGAAAGGGCAGCACGGATCTCTGTCCCATTCTTGACGTTTACCCCAGCAATGCAGACGAACAGGTGCTGTGCCTTTCCTTGGCCATCAACCATGATTTGCGTTTTCATGTTGAGCGAAAACACATTTTTCGAGCGGGCGGCGGTGTCCTGCAAGATTGCCAGGTAGAGTGCCAGGCGCACGAGTTTCGCCGACCGAATGTCGACCGGCCTCTTGGATGCCTCGACCATGAGCTTATCCGGCATTCGGAAAAATTGTGCCAGCAGGTCGCTGTCGGTAAACGGCCGAACCCGGTCCAGGGTTCGGTCGCCCATACGACGTTCTTGAGGGCGGGTTTTTTGAACAAGGCCGCGAAAAGGTTTAAGCTCCGGTTCCGTGCAACGGAGATGGACGTCGGCGATACGGTACATGATCCAGGCAATCATCTGGGTCATGCCGCCCACCTTTCGCCCGGTGTCCTCATAGACCTTGGTCACAACGATTTTGGCATTGGCTGGTGTTACCAGCTTTGCCAGACAATCGAGCTGGTCGATCGGTGTGCCGGATGAAACGATGATTGAAGCTGCGCGACGGACCGCCCAGAGGTAATTAGACTGTGTGGCCTCTTTGATCGGGAAACGATCATCGTCTGAGAGCCAGTTATTTGAACCGGCTTGGACAAATTCCAGCGCTTCAGCAAGAAGAGCTGCGGGGAAGTCCGTCCATGGGCGCGTCTTAGCTGCCCTCCGCTTCGGCTGATACCCCAGCTTTGCTTTTGGCCAGTCGGGAACTGACGACTGGGCGGCAACCCAAGCTCTGGCCGTATTGCGGAGTGTTTTCTCAGCCTTGCTCGTCAGGCACGTCGTCCGGAGGTCCAGTGCAAAGCGCTTGAACGCCATGCAATCAATTGCATTGTGCTCCCATCCTTGCTCGGAGGCGTAATGCACAAAGCGCGATAGAGCGGGCCATGCAAAGGGGCATTCGGTCTGCAGGCGATCAGCGAGGCTCTGCCAGTTCGCCGATAGCTTATCACGGGATCTCCCAGGCATAATAGTCACACCAGCGACCTTGAGCGCTCGGCGCAGATTGGATTTGTAGGCTGCGAGCGCCTCCTTGGTTTTCATGCCGAGCTTCGCCGCCGTCATCGTTTCAAGCCGCTTGGCGATGGCCGGGATATCGATCGTTGCCGTTAGCCCTTTGCCGCCCATCAACGCCGCAGTTCGGTGAACAGCGCTGCAAAGATTACTCCGGACCTTGCTGGTCAAGCCAGCCGCCGCTGTCACGGCGGCAAGGACCGACTGGAAGGTTGGAGCTATTGAACTTGCATAAAGCGCTCCGACGGAGCCAAGATCTCCAGCATCAGAATTATCACTTTCGCGATCAAACGTGATCACACGAACACTTTGCTGTTCAGTCATAAGAATATTCCCTTTGATTACCTTTGTTGAATACAGAGTATGTTTTGATGGCAGCGTGATCAGACGCGATCAAAGCGGCTCAAAAGGGCTCTGAGCTGGCACCGTGGTGATTTCGGGCGACGAAGGCCTGCACGTCGGCTTCAGTGAAATAGAGGCGATCCCGGATACGCACATGCGCGAGTGACCCGTCCCGAACTCTGCGGCGGACGGTAATGGTGGAAACGCCTAGCTGCCGAGCTACGACCGAGAGCTTTAGCAGTCGCGCAGCATTCGGTGTTTGCGCGTGGGAGCGGGTGGGAATGTGGTCGGTCGTCGAGGTCTTGGGCATCAGGGCAACTCCAATGCGATTGCGTTGGGCGGCATTGTGCTGCTGTTGATGCACTGCTCCCTCTGGAGCTACCAAGTCTGGCTCTCGGGAGGGACCGAGGCACCTCACGAGTGTGTCTGCTCACGCCACTACTCAGGTGCTGCCGAACCGCCCGTGCTGTGTCGATATGATTACCAAAGATGTGAGCGGTCTCGCTAACGGGCTGCTGCGCCCATGCCGCTCGGCCTGCCTGGACTTTCGAGCGCTGAAGCGCACTCGTCCGGCATGTCAAGAACTGGCCGTTGAACGAACCCGCTCCGCGGGAGGGGGCGGTTTCAATGACCGTTTAGAGGCTCGGCTTTTGCGCCTGGATTGAGTGGGTCGCGGCGCGGGCGGAGCATTTCGGCTTCTTTCAACCGAGAGGAGCCGACCGATGAACGAGTCTATTCGCACCGCTGCGATCAGCCCGCTGCGTCAGCGCCTGATCGACGACATGACCATGCGCCGGTTTTCGCGTGAGACGCAGCGCAACTACATTCGGGACGTGGGGCGCTTCGCAACCTTCCTGAGGCGCTCACCCGATACGGCGACGGCGGAAGATTTGCGCTGTTTCCAGATCGAGCAGCGCGATGCCGGGGTGCCGACACCGACCATGAACAGTATCGTCTCGGCGCTGCGGTTCCTCTTCACGCACACCATCGACCGGCCTGACCTGGCACGCAAGCTGGTCCGGGTGGGATATCCGCGCAATTTGCCCATCGTGCTGAGCCGGGACGGGGCGGCCCGCTATGGCACGATGAAGCTGGCCACGGATGAATTCATCCGGCGCTTCCTGCTACACGTCCTACCCAGGGGTTTTCACCGCATTCGGCATTATGGCCTGCTCGCCAGCGCCGGGTGCAAGGCCAATGTCGAGCGTGCCAGGGCGCTGCTGGCGGTCGCACCGGTGGCCGCACCGGTGGCCGCACCAGCCGAGCCGGTCGAGCAACCCGATCCACGCCCGCCCTTTCCCTGCTGCGGTGGGCGCATGCTCATCATCGAAACCTTCCAACGCTGGATGCAACCACGTGCGCCACCGGCTTCTCAGGCAGCAACCGGGACGGTGACGCCGTGACCCGGCACGGCTCATGTTCACGCCAAGTCGCTGCCACAGGGCATCGGCCATCCACACCCCATGTGCCCATAACCTCGCCCCCACCGTTGAGCCGGCCGGTCCCAGATATTATCACCGCCTTTAGCCACCGACCGATCCGAACATGGGAGCCGATCGACCAGCAAAACCACCGCTTTGTCGGTCCCGGACACTCCCCGAGCTCCCGCAACTACCCAACCCTGCACAGCCAAATCATCAAATCCCCATAAGACTGCCCTGCACCCCGCGGGTTCGTTCCTCGGAGACTTTCGTACGCCCAGCGGCGTCCGAAACTCTTCACGATACCCGCCGGTCGGTTTTCAGTATGCATTTGGGAATACCTGCCGTTCCACCGAAGCCGATCCCGGCCGCTATTGACCGACGCCGCCTTCCGACAATCGATTGGGCGCCGTCGAATGCGATAATCTTGAAGACTCAGACTAGCAGCGGCCTTGCTCTTAAATGCGCTGACTACGTGCTCAAATCAGCTCACCCGGAGCTGTTGCAACCGCCCTTGGGTTGCTTGGATTCCTCGGCATGATCTCTAGGTCCGCAATCTGTCACCCGCGATATTGAAAAAGCGGGTGTTGAGATCCAGAAAGGGGATTATCCCCTAACGGTTTTTTGGTTTGGCTGCACCCAGTCCTGATGCTTCGTTGATGAGAAACTTGGGCTAACACGATCCACGAACACCATCTGCGCATCATCAGATACTCGCCGGCAACCCCAAAGGTATCCGTTTACTTCGACCTGGGATTTGGTCTCACTCCCATCTCCATAAAGATAGGTTTCAAGCGCAGAGTGGCACATGCTTTCCAGCGCAGTATCAGAAATTTTCAAGTGCGTGTTCAAGTTCGCCCAATCTCCATTAGCCAAGCGGAAATGCCTGTCACTACGACGATGATCGCACTGCAAACGCGAGGTTGGAAGAGAAGTCCCACCTATTCTGAGAAGTGGTGGGATGCGAACGTGCATCCCACCCGGCGTCTGAGCTCAGGCGGGCATGTCCGTTTCCGGGGCGCAGCACGGGCTCGTCGGGTGGGTGCGGTGCCACATCCGTTCATGGGAAGCCTGCGAGCTCCAAAATGGGCGCAACAGGTATCGGCAGATCTCGACCCAAATCGGTCATTCAAACTTCCAAAGCGGATGGGAAGGTCTGGCCGAGGGATGACCGTCGCCCCAGTAGGAAGCAATTGGAACTACCGGACATTCCGGTCGCGGGCGATACCCAGTGTATCGCGGGTATTGGACTCAGAGGTCGCGTAGGGCACGCGGCCATCGACATAGCATTCAGGGACTGCAAGCACGCTTAGCCACCCTTGCCGATCATTAGACTATCTGTAACATTTATTTCGTTAACGTCCCAGGCGAGGCTAATATGAGCGATCTGCTTGACGTTGCCCCACGGGGTTAATCCAGTTTGAAGTTCGTTCTGGCCCAACTGAGGACCAGAACATGAAACGTAGTCGTTTTTCTGAAGAGCAGATCATCGGCATCCTGAAGGAGCACGAGTCGGGCGTCGCGGTCGCCGATCTGTGTCGCAAGCACGGCGTCAGCGACGCCAGCATCTACAAGTGGAAGGCCAAGTTCGGCGGCATGGAGGTCTCGGAGGCGAAGCGTCTTCGTGCTCTGGAGGACGAGAATGCCAAGCTCAAGCGGATGCTGGCGGACTCGATGCTGGACAATGTCGCGTTGAAAGATCTGCTGGGAAAGAAATGGTGACGCCCGCTGCCGAGCGGAAAGCTGTCGCTCATCTGGTGGCCGACCACGGGATGAGCGAACGGCGGGCGTGTAAAGCCATTGGCTGCTGCCGCATGACGATGAGATACCGCAGCACCCGACCGGACGACGGCGCGCTGCGT
>CAIJTR010000055.1 GCA_903823665.1 uncultured Rhodospirillales bacterium | reverse complement strand
CCAGATGATTCCATCTGGTCGAAACGTGCTCTAGAGCGGAGCGACATGCGGCACGGTGGCGCAATCCCCGAGCGGATTGCGCCCTACCGGATGACGACGCGCAGGGTGCGAAGCAATTGGGCATCGCACCTTTGTGATGACGGAGGTGGTGTGGCACTCAATTGCTTCACATTTTTCGTTAATTTCTCTTGCATAATACGGACGGTTATGTCATAAATAATAACTCTTTCTCCAACACAGGAAACCACCCACCGATGAACGCCTTTCGCTCTCCCGCATCTCCCGATCTGATGGCGCTGATCTGCCTCATTGGCGGAGCTATGCGCGGGGTTGGGGAGACGGATCTGCTGATGAAGCTGGTGCTGATCGGCACCTTTGTCCGTCCGCTGGGGCAGGCGATTGATGCGTGGATTTTGACCGAGGAGCATTATGCGGACAGGGAGTATTATCTCTCACCGCGGAACGATGAGGACGGTTGGGGTGGCGAGGATGAGATACGCCCTGGCTGGACCGGCAAGCTTGGTCGCGTCGTACTTTGGCGGCATGTGACCCGGTTTGGGCTTGCAGTGCTCGTTCCGATTCAGTGGGGCGGCATGATCCACAAGCCCAAACCTCCAGTCACAAAGTGCTCCTGGAGTGTTGTACGGTGGTTATCGCCACTTTCTTTTTTCAATTTTTTTGCGCCAGCTTTGGTCACGCCAACAAGCACGCCCTAATCGTTCCACATTCGCAATGAATACGATCAATCGCGGTTAGCTGAGCAGACCCGACACCCAGCTGAACAGACCGAAATGCGACAGATCGTTCCAGGTCGCGAACACAAACAATCCAATCAGCAGGGCAAATCCGGCGCGCAGGCCGTATTCCAGAGTGCGAGGCGGCAGCGGTTTACCGCGCAGGGCCTCAAACAAATAAAACACCAGATGACCGCCATCCAAAACCGGGATGGGGAACAGGTTGATCAAGCCAAGGTTGACCGACAAAACCGCGATGAAGCTGACCAGACTTGCAAAGCCAAGCTGTGCGACTTGGCCCGAAAGCTGGGCGATGCGCAGCGGCCCACCAAGATCATCCGTGCCGCGCTGACCGGTGATCATCTGGATCACGCCGGTTAAAGTCTGCTCAGCAACCGTCCATGTCCGCGCGATACCTTCCGGCAAGGCTGAAATAGCCGAAACCGGTTCATAGATGACCTTACCACCGCGCACGCCGAGCACGCCTATGGTGCGACCGAAGGAATTGCGGCTCTGAGGGGTGGCGTTGACCGACATCCCACGGCCGTCACGCGTGAAGTCAAGCTTCACTTGCTGGCCAGGATGCGCGCCGATGATGGCCTGAATTTCCTCGAACCGGGTGATCTTGGTGCCGTCAATGGCGTCGATCCGGTCACCGGTGACCAGCCCTACCTCTGCTGCGGCAGAATTCTCAACGACGCCTCCAACCACGGGTTCGGTCAGCGGGCGGCCGGAGACTGCAAACATCAGTGCGAAAAGCAAGGAGGCCAGAGCGAAATTTGCCACAGGACCGGCCGCGACAACGATCGCGCGTGAAAGCACAGATTTTTCGTTGAACGTCTGCCCAGGCTTCCAGGCGGCCCGCGTCTCGGCGGACACATCGGTTGCCTGCTCCTGCCCGTGCATCTTCACATAGCCACCAAGCGGCAGCAGGCATATCTTCCATACGGTGCCGATACTGTCCGTCCAGCTGACCAGCTTCGGGCCAAAGCCGATCGAGAACGCCTCGACATAAACGCCGCGCCAACGGGCGGCGAGGTAGTGCCCCAACTCGTGAATGAACACCAGCACGCCCAGAACGACGACAAAGGCCAGCGGTGTGCGCAGAAATTCGGGCAGGAAATCAAACACAATGCGATCCTTAATCAGGCGGCGTAGGGGCGGCGTGTCTGGCAGAATATCGTAGCTCGGTCTCGGGCAGCGCGATCAATCGTGATCACCGCCTCCAGACTATCGGCCTCTATATTGCCCATTTCCAGCATCACTTGCTCGACAACGCCAGCAATATCAAGAAATCCGATGCGACGGCCCAGAAAAGCCTCTACTGCGACCTCGTTGGCAGCACTCATCAACGTTGGGACCCCACCACCGGCGTGCAAGGCCTCGCGTGCCAGACGCAGGGCGGGGAAGCGCTGGATGTCGGGCTCACTGAACTCCAGCTTGCCCAATGTCGCGAGATCCAGGCGCGGGGCGGACGTGGCGATACGGCCCGGCCAAGCAAGGCTGTGCGCAATCGGCACCCGCATATCAGGGCTCCCAAGCTGGGCCAGCACGCTGCCGTCGCTGTAACACACCATCCCATGGACGGTGGATTGCGGGTGGATCAGCACGTCGATCTGCTCATTCGGCAAAGCGAACAAACGTGCGGCCTCAATAACTTCGAGGCCTTTGTTCATCATCGTGGCACTGTCGATGGAGATTTTGGCCCCCATCGTCCACACCGGATGCTTCAGCGCCACCTCAGGCGTGGCGGCGCGCATCTCATCCATGCTGGACGTGCGGAATGGGCCACCAGACGCGGTGAGAATAATTCGTTCGACGGCACTGCGGTTGCCATCGGCCAGCGCCTGGAAAATCGCGTTGTGCTCGCTGTCCACCGGCAGCAACGTGGCCCCGGCAGCTTTGACGGCGCGCAGCATCACGTCCCCAGCGCAAACCAGTGCCTCCTTGTTGGCAAGTGCGACGGAACCGCCACCCTTCACGGCCGCCAGCGTGGCGCGCAGGCCAACAGCCCCCATGATGGCGCACATCGTCCAGTCGACCGGACGGGCAGCGGCGTCGACCACCGCCTGAGCACCGCTGGCAACCTCGATGCCAGTCCCCGATAGCGCAGCAACGAGATCGGCATGACGGGCGGGGTCGGCCACCACGGCGAGTTCAGCGCGCAACGTCACGGCCTGTTGGGCGAGCAGTTCGACCTTGCTGCCGGCGACAAGGGCACGGACATGATAGAGGTCAGGATTGGCCTGCAGCAGTTCAATGGTCTGGGTTCCCACGCTTCCAGTGGAACCCAGAACGGTTACGCTTTTTATCGCCAAAACACGCCTTCTCCCGACACTAGCAATACAATGGCCGCGACCGGCGCTGCCAGCAACATTCCATCAAGCCGGTCAAGCAATCCACCATGACCTGGAATGGTTTTGCCTGAATCCTTCACGCCAAAATACCGTTTCAGCGCACTCTCCAGCAAATCTCCAAACTGGGAGGCGATGCCTATTAGGCCCGCGATCAGCGTGGCGGAGATCAGATGCCCACCCGGCGTGATTGCGGCGGCGATTAGCCCTATCGACATAGCGCAGAGCAGCCCCCCTGCCGCACCAGATCGGGTTTTTCCGGGAGAAATTCGCGGTGCGAGCTTCGGGCCGCCAAATAAGCGCCCTGCTAGATAGGCACCGATATCGCTCGACCACACCACGAACACGACAAACAAGGTGCGGTGAAACCCGTTGGTCGCATCCTCCCGAAGCCATATTATCGAAATAAATCCGGGCAGTATGTATGATGCGCCGGTGGCGATGCGCAGCAATCGTGGAACAGCGCGGTGTCCACACATGTTCCACCACTCCGCCGCCATTCCAACCGTAAGAAGAGCGATCAGCCACTGCCAGGCGGTGCCACCAAACCAGAGCACGGCAAGCCCGAGCGGTCCCACCACCAAGGCGGAAGCGGTGCGCAGCCGCAAATCTCGCCAAGCCGAGGCCGGCAGGCGTGGCGGCGCGTTTGGAGGGTCGGTTGTGATGCTAGCCCGGCCTTGCGCCAAAGCGACGCTCTCGCCTTGCATATTCGGCGAGCACTTCGGTGAAATGCTCGCCGGTGAAATCCGGCCACAGCACATCCGTGAAGATCAATTCGGCATAGGCGGACTGCCAAAGCAGAAAGTTCGACAACCGCAACTCGCCACTGGTGCGCAGAACGATATCTGGATCGGGGATATCTCGCGTTGATAACAGTTGGGCGAAGCTGTCCTCATCAAGGCTCGCTGGGTCGATTCCGCTCACCAAGGCCGCCTGTGCGGCTGCCACGATCTCGCCGCGCCCACCATATGACAGCGCCACGATCAGATTGAGGCGCGTGTTTGTGCTGGTGGCAACTTCCGCACGAGCCAGTTCGGCCTGGATATCAGCATCAAAACGGCTGCGATCACCAATAAATCGCAGTCGTACGCCCTCTCGGCCCAATTCAGCCAACTCACTTTTGATGAACCGGCGCAGAAGGCCGGTGAGATCAGATACCTCTTCGACCGGGCGACGCCAGTTTTCACTGCTGAAGGCATAAAGTGTAAGCCAGGACACACCGTTTTGCACGGCCGCCTCAATGGTGCGGCGAACCGCCTTTACCCCGGCACGATGACCGGCAACGCGAGGCAAGCCACGAGCAGCAGCCCAGCGGCCGTTACCATCCATGATAATAGCCAAATGCGCGGGAACGCGGGGCGTGCCCCCGGCAACAGGGTCCACAACCTCATGCGATGCCACAGCCTGAGTTTGCCCGATGGCGAATTCTCCCATGCTACCCGACCCCGCCGCGTGTCCTCTCAGACCGTACGGATTTCCTTATCCTTTTCGGCGAACATAGAGTCGATTCGCTTGATAAAACCATCGGTCAATTTTTGAATATCATCCGACCAAACCTTCAGTTCGTCCTCGCTGATAGTCTTCTTTTTCTCAAAGGCCTTGGTTTGATCCATCCCATCGCGCCTTACACCGCGCACAGCAATCTTGGCGTTTTCAGAGTATTTCCCGGCAAGCTTGGACAGTTCCGCGCGGCGCTCGCCCGTCAGCATGGGGATCGGCACGCGCACCAACTGTCCGTCACTGGATGGATTGAGGCCGATACCCGCATCGCGGATGGCGCGCTCGACAGCGGTGACCAGCGATCGATCCCAGACCTGAACGGTCAACATACGCGCTTCCGGAACGGCGACGCTACCAACCTGGCTCAGCGGCACTTCGCTGCCATATGCCTCAACGCGCACCGGTTCCAGCAGCGCCGGGCTGGCGCGACCAGAGCGCAGGCCAGCGAAGTCACGCTTTAGGCTCTCAAGCGCACCGTCCATACGGCGGTTGAGGTCGGTTTTGAGGGTGGCGAGTTCTGCCGCGGACATGGCTACTTGACCTCAGTGATCTTGGTGAACTTGCCCTCGGCGCGCATCACCTGAGCAAACGCGCCGGGCGCATGGATGTTAAAGACGATGATGGGAAGGCCGTTTTCGCGTGCAAGGCTGATGGCAGCCGCGTCCATCACCGACAGATCGCGCGACAGCACTTCGAGATAGCTGAGTTCATCATAGCGCACAGCATCAGCCACCTTGCGCGGATCGGCGGAGTAGACGCCATCGACCTGGGTGCCCTTGAGCAGCGCGTCGCAACCCATTTCAGTGGCACGCAGCGCTGCGGCGGTGTCGGTGGTGAAGAACGGGTTGCCGGTGCCGGCGGCGAAAATCACCACCCGCCCCTTCTCCATATGCCGCTCAGCACGCCGGCGGATGTAGGGTTCGCACACGGTAGCCATTGGAATTGCGGACTGCACGCGGGTGGGCGTGCCGGTTCGCTCCAGTGCCGCCTGCATGGCGAGCGCGTTCATAACGGTCGCAAGCATGCCCATATAATCTGCCTGCGCGCGCTCCATCCCGGAGGCTGCTGCCGAAACACCACGAAAAATATTTCCACCGCCGATGACCAGACAGACCTGGACGCCGAGTCTGACGACATCGGCCACGTCAGCGGCGATCCGACCTACGGTTTCATTATCAAGCCCGTATTCCCGCTTGCCCATGAGGGCTTCGCCAGAGACTTTGAGCAGGACTCGTTTATAGACTGGGGCTTGGCTCATCGAATCCGCATAAAACTGGGGCGGGCGCACCGTAACGGCACCGCCCGCCCCAAACAAGAGCAAGGGATTAAGGCGTGGGTTAGACGGGCTGCGGCACGCCGGAAACGGCGGCGACCTCGGCGGCGAAATCGCCCACTTCTTTTTCAATACCTTCGCCAAGATGGAAGCGCTCAAAGCCGGTCAGCTCGCAGCCAGCCTTCTTCACCACTTCACGCACCCGACTCTCGCCGTCGAGCACCCAGACCTGCTCCAGAAGAACCACTTCCTCGTAGAACTTCTTGATGCGGCCATCGACCATCTTCTGCACCACGGCTTCAGGCTTGCCCGAAGCAAGTGCCTGCTCGGTCAGCACCGAGCGCTCACGCTCCAGCGCTGCCGGGTCAACACTGTCGATATCCAGCGCGTCCGGCTTGGTGGCGGCCACGTGCATGCCGATCTGCCGGCCCAGCGTGGTGATGGCGTCAAGATCGTTGGTGCTCTCAAGTGCCACGATCACGCCGATCTTGCCGAGGCCCGGCTTCAGCGCATTATGAACATAGGTGGCAACCGCACCTTCCTTCACCGAAAACACCTTAGCGCGGCGAATGGTCATGTTCTCACCGACAGTGGCGACAAGATGCACGAGTTCTTCAGCCACAGTGCGGCCGGTGCCCGGATAAGGGGCAGCCTTGATGGCCTCGACGTCATCGCCCACTGAGAGCGTAATGTGGGCAGCGGTAGTGACGAAGTTCTGGAAGGCTTCATTGCGTGCGACGAAATCGGTCTCGGCATTGACTTCGATCATGCCGGCCTTGTTCGGCTCGGAGGCAACACCCACGAGGCCTTCAGCAGCCACGCGGCCGGACTTCTTGGCGGCCGACGACAGACCCTTCTTGCGGAGCCAGTCAATCGCTGCCTCCATTTCGCCTGCGGTCTCCACCAGCGCCTTCTTGCAATCGCCCATGCCGGCGCCGGAGCGCTCGCGCAGTTCCTTCACCAGGGCAGCAGTGACTTCGGCCATGGATCATTCTCCTGATAGATCGGTCGGCCCCATTTACGGGACCGACCTGTTTTGGCAAAGTGCTTAAACCGCGGCGGGGGCCTCTTCGGCAACCATTTCTGGTGCCAACTGCGGCATAACTTCCGAAGCGAGGTCCTCAGACGCGCCGATATCGCGGCCCGAAGCCTGCATTTCCTGGCTGATGCCGTCCAGAACGGCACCCGAGATCAGGTCGCAATACAGGGTGATGGCGCGGATCGCGTCGTCATTTCCCGGGATCGGGAACGTCACGCCAGCGGGGTCAGAGTTGCTGTCGAGAATAGCGATGACCGGAATACCCAGCTTGTTCGCCTCTTCAACCGCCAGCTTCTCCTTGTTGGTGTCGATGATGAACAGGATGTCCGGCAGGCCGCCCATCTCCTTGATACCGCCCAGCGCACGCTCCAGCTTCTCACGGTCACGCGTGATGTCGAGCACCTCTTTCTTGGTCAGGCCCTGGGTGTCCCCGCCCAGCATGTCGTCGATCTGGCGCAGGCGCTTGATCGAGCCGGTGATGGTCTTCCAGTTGGTCAGCATACCGCCGAGCCAGCGGTGGTTGACGTAATACTGCCCGCAACGCTGAGCGGCCTCGGCCACATGATCAGCGGCGGCGCGCTTGGTGCCGACGAACAGAACGCGTCCGCCAGCGGCGGTTGTGTCACGAACGGCGCGCAGCGCGCGATCTAGCATCGGGACGGTCTGTTGCAGATCGATGATGTGGACCTGATTGCGCACACCGAACAAATACGGTGCCATGCGCGGGTTCCAGCGGCGGGTGTGGTGTCCGAAGTGAACACCGGCTTCAAGCAATTGACGCAACGTGAAATCGGGCATCGCCATGAGCGTGCTCCTTTCCTGTATCCGGTTGAACCTCAGCGGGAGTTTGTCTTGCGACACCGGATCCGAGCCCCTTTTGAGGACCAGGAAGGCTTCCCGCCTGTGAATTACCCTCAGCACGATACCAAGAGCGGAGCGGGGTATGGCGCAGAACCGCAAGGGATGCAAGGTTTGTGGCCATCGACCTTACCGGCTCGGAGGCTTGTTTATGCGCCGTCTTCTTCTCGCTGCCCTGTTTGCCCTCCCTGAGCTGTCCGCGAGCGCGCAAACGCTGCATATCGGATTGCGGCAGGACCCGGATATCCTCGACCCCACGCTAGGCTCGGCCTATGTGGGCCGGATCGTGTATGCGGCGATGTGCGACAAGCTGTTCGATCTCGACGAACACCTGAACATCGTCCCACAGCTGGCCACCGGGTATCATTATGAAGACCCGACGCATTTGGTCATCGATATCCGCTCGGGCGTCACGTTCCATGACGGCACGCCGTTGGATGCAGAGGCAGTGAAGTTCAAGATCAACCGCGACCTGACCGCCAAGGGCAGCATGCGCGCCGGTGAGATCAACTCCATCGCATCGGTCGAAGTTATCAATCCGCTGAGTGTCCGCTTGGTTCTCAAGGCTCCGTCGTCGAGCCTGCTGGCGCAGTTGACCGACCGTGCGGGCATCATGATTTCGCCCACAGCGGTGGAGAAGATGGGCGATAAGTTCGGCACGGCCCCGGTGTGCGCCGGGCCCTATATGTTCAGTGAGCGCGTGGCGCAGGATCACATCACGCTGAAGCGCTATGCCGGGTATTGGAACCCGTCTGAATACCACTTCGACACGATCATCTATCAGCCGATTGTCAGCCCCTCGGTGACGCTGGCCAATCTGCAGGCGGGAAGCCTTGATCTGGCGGAATACATTGTGCCCACGGATATCCCAACCGTGCAGAAAGACCCCAAGCTCAAGCTCGTGGTCGGGGACGGCCTTGCCTATACCGGTATCACCTTCAACACCGGCAACGGCCCGGCGAAGGACAATGTGGCTGGGCAGAACAATCTGGTGCGGCAGGCGTTTGAGCTGGCGATTGACCGTGAGGCGCTGATCCAGGTCGTCTATAACGGCATGTATGCGCCGGTGGTGCAGGCGAACTCGCCCAGCTCACCTTATTATATCGCCGATCTGAAGCCGCCGGTGCGCGACGTGGCCAAGGCCCGCGCGCTGCTCAAACAGGCGGGTGTGACGACGCCGGTGCCAGTGACTCTGACCATCACAAACGGGGCCGATATTCAGCAGGCGGGCGAGGTCATCCAATCTATGGCGGCCGAAGCTGGCTTTGACGTGAAGCTGAAATCAATGGAGTTCGCCTCGTCGCTGACGGCTGGATATGCCGGGGATTTCCAGGCCTACATGATCGGCTGGTCCGGTCGCTCCGACCCTGACGGCAATATGTGGCAGATGCTGCACACTGGCGGCACGTTTAATTACGGCCATTACAGCAATCCGCAGGTGGACGCTTGGCTGGATGATGCGCGCAAGACGGCGGACGTGGGCGAGCGCCGGGCACTGTATGCGAAGGTGTGGGCGCAGGAGCGCGTCGATTTGCCGCTGGTGTATCTCTGGATCAGCCGCAACACTGTGGCGATGAAGAAGAACCTCGTGGGGTTCGTTCAGGTGCCGGACGGGTTGATCAGGATGCGGGGGTTGCGGTTTGAATGAGGCAGGGACCTGCGACTCACCACCCTAAATCGGTCCCCAAATGGAACAAGCAATCCCCCCGCACCACCCGCCCGGGCACGCGCTTGCACAGCACGAAACCGTCACGGGCGAAATTGACCGTGACGGCTTCGGCCCAGGGGGTTTCCGGGGTGTGAATGCGGGCGGCGGGTTGGCCAGCGACGACTTCCTCGCCCGGCTCCACCAGCGGTTCGAACAGACCGGTGCCGGGGGCGTAGACGAAATACTCTGGCCCGCCGACGTCGAGCACGCGGGTTGGGCCGGGCTTCGCTTCGCTGGCGGGCAAAATGCCCATATGCACCAGCACGTTGCGCACCCCGCGTTCGGCCACGCGCACGCCTTCGGCTGAGACCATGCCGCCGCCGCCCAGTTCGGTGCCGAGTGCGAGCTTGCCGTGGCGATAGGCGGCGCCGGCCGTGGTGCGCCCGCCGCCTTGGCCTGGCTGGGCGTGGCCGACATAGCTGATCGGGGCGGCGAAGGCCTTCAGTAAGGCGACGAGTTCCGCCTGTCGGGCCGGGTTATCGTCATCCTGCATCATCAGCACGGACGGCACGTAGTTCAGTGACGAGCCGCCGGAGTGCAGATCGACCACGATATCAGCGCGGGTGACCAGTTCATGCTCGATGTAATAGGCGATCTGCTCGGTGACATTGCCCTGCGCATCACCGGGGAACAGCCGGTTGAGGTTTCCGTCATCAATCGGCGAGGTGCGCAGACCGGCGGCGGCGGCGGGCAGATTGCTGGCGGGCAGGATGATGACGCGCCCGGTGATCTGCTCCGGCTTCAGCGACCGCGCCAGATTGCACAGCGCCACCTGCCCCTCATACTCGTCGCCATGCGTGCCGGAGATCAGCAACGCGGTGGGACCGTCGCCGTTGCGGATGACGACGATGGGGATCGGGATGTAGCCATAGGCGGAACGATGGACGGAGTGGAACAGCCGCACGAAGCCGTATTGCGCGCCGTCACGGTCAAAATCGACTTCCGGCACCAAGGCTGATTTGGTCATCCTACAACTCCTCCACACGCTCCACACCCGGCATGATCTTGAGCGCCTGGGCTAGTCTTGGCGAGACGTTGAAACCGCCCGGCAGCGGAATTTCCACTTCCTGCGTCGCCCCCACGTGGGGGACCAGCACCACGCGGCCGCGACCTTTGCCTTCGCGGTCAAGCAGCGTGCGGATGTGGGCGACGGCCTCGGTCTGTTGCAGCCAGACGCGGATGCCGGCCCCGGCGCGGGTGGCGGCGGCGTCCAGCGGTTCGCATTCCTGGGCGGTGATGCGCAGCGCGTCGCCTTCGAGCTTGATGTCGGCGGTGACAAGCACGGAATTGCCTGCCGTCAGCAGATCGCGGCAGCGGCTGAGGGTTTCGCTGAAGAACGTGACCTCGAACGAGCCGCCACTGTCCGACAGCCGCACCCAGGCCATGCGACTGCCGGTGCGGGTGATGCGTTCCTTGGAGTTGATGACGGAGCCTGCGAGTTTCACCCGGGCTGCCCCCATTTGGGCACGTTCCTCCAACTTGTTGCTGACCACCACGCCCAAGCGGCGCAGAACCTGGGCGTAGGCGTCGAGCGGATGGGCAGTGAGGTGAAAGCCAATGGCGTCGGCCTCATAGCCGAGACGGTCCATGTCCTCCCAGTCCGGCAAGGGTGCCAGACGCAGCGCCTCGCGCTCGGTGCCGCCAAACAGGCCGGATTGGCCGCTGATTTTTTCCTCAGCCGTTGCTTGTGCGCGCTTGAGGATGATTTCGGCACTGGCGAACAGACGGGCGCGATTGCGATCCAGCCCATCGAACGCCCCTGCCCGCACCAGGCCCTCGATCTGCATCTTGTTGAGCTGGCGCGGGTCCACCCGAGTGGCGAAATCGGCGAGATCAGCGAACGGTCGATCGCCCCGCGCCGCTACCAGCGCCTCCATCGCCGCCTGCCCTACTTTCTTGATGGCGGCCAGCGCGTAGCGGATGCAGAGCTTGCCGTTGGCGTCACGCTCCAACGTGAAATCGGCACCGGAGCGGTTGATGTCTGGTGGCAGCACGGGAATGCCCATGCGGCTGGCTTCCTGACGCAATGCGGCCAGCTTGTCGGTGTTGCTCAGTGCCAGCGACATGCAGCCGGCGAGGAAGGCTTCGGGGTGGTTGGCCTTCATCCAGGCGGTTTGGTAGGCGACGAGGGCGTAGGCGGCGGCGTGGGATTTGTTGAAGCCGTAATCGGCGAATTTGGCCATGAGGTCGAACACCTCCTCGGCCTTGTCCGCCTTGATGCCGCGCCCAGTGGCACCATCGGTGAAAATTTTGCGCTGCTGCTCCATCTCCGCGCGGATCTTCTTGCCCATGGCGCGACGCAGGAGGTCGGCCCCGCCGAGCGAGTAGCCCGCCATGGTCTGGGCGATCTGCATCACCTGTTCCTGATAGACCATGATGCCGTAGGTTTCGCCCAGGATGCCCATCAGCTCGGGATGCGGCGGCTCCCATTTCTCGCCGTGCTTGCGCTGGCAATAGGCGGGAATATTGGCCATCGGGCCGGGGCGGTAGAGGGCGACGGCCGCGATCAGATCCTCGAACCGGTCAGGACGCATCTGCTTCAGAACGTCACGCATGCCTTGCGATTCGAACTGGAACACCCCGCCAGCGTCACCCTTTTGCAGCATGGCGTAGGTGGGGGCGTCATCCAGCGGCAGGCGGTCGAGATCGACCACAATGCCCTGCGCCTTGAGGTAGGCAAGGCCGCGCTGGAGGATGGTGAGCGTGGTGAGGCCCAAGAAGTCGAACTTCACCAGCCCCGCCTGCTCGACGTATTTCATCGAATACTGGGTGACGAGGAAATCGCTTTTCGGGTCGCGATAGATCGGCACCAGTTCGACCAGCGGCCGGTCCCCGATCACCACACCAGCGGCATGGGTGGAGGCGTGGCGGTAGAGGCCTTCGAGCTGCAACGCGATGTCCATCAGCCGGTTGGCGGATTCGTCGTTGGTCCGCATTTCCTGCAGCTTCGGCTCACCGTCGATGGCCTGTTGCAAAGTGACGGGTTTGGCCGGGTTGTTGGGGATCAGCTCGGCGACTTTGTTGACCTGACCATAGGGGAGTCCAAGGACACGGCCAACGTCACGCACGGCGGCGCGGGCCTGGAGTTTGCCGAAGGTGATGATCTGCGCCACCCGCTCGCCGCCATATTCCTGGCGGACGTAGTTGATGACCTCGTCGCGCCGGTCCTGGCAGAAATCGATGTCGAAGTCGGGCATCGACACGCGTTCCGGGTTGAGGAAGCGTTCGAACAGCAGGCCGAACGGGAGCGGGTCGATGTCGGTGATGGTCAGCGCCCAAGCGGCGACGGAACCGGCACCCGAGCCTCGGCCGGGACCGACCGGAATGCCCTGCGATTTCGCCCATTGGATGAAATCCGCCACGATCAGGAAGTAGCCGGGGAAGCCCATGTTGTTGATGACGCCAAGCTCGAATTCGAGCCGCTCGCCGTAGCGGGCGCGGGCTTCGGCATCGGCGGAAATCGCGTCCATGCGGTGGACGAGGCCTTCGCGGGCCATGGCGCGCAGGGTTTCGTCCTCGCTTTGGCCGGGGCGGACCTTGGGGCAGACCGGCAGCAGCGGTTTGCGGCTTTCGGCCATCACCGCGCACATCCTGGCGATGGCGAGCGTGTTGTCACAGGCCTCTGGCAGATCGGCGAACAGTGCGCGCATGACAGGGGCGGTTTTGAACCAGTGTTCGCGCGTAACCCGCCGGCGATCGCGTTCGGCCAGGGTGCGGCCCTCGGCGATGCAAAGAAGGGCGTCGTGCGCTTCATGCATTTCGGGCTTGGCGAAGTAGCAATCATTGGCGGCGACGAGCGGGATGCACGCCTCGTCGGCCAACGTGATCAGACCGGGTTCGATGGCGCGTTCAATGGACAGGCCGTGGCGGTTCAACTCCATGAACATGCGGTCAGGAAACGCCTCGGCGAATTGGGCGAGCAGGCGTACGGCCTCCTCACGCTGCCCCTCAGCGAGCAGGCGCGCGATGGGACCCAGAGTGCCACCCGTCAGCAGCAGCACGCCCTCTGCGTGGGACGCCATCAGATCTAGTGAGATTTGCGGCTTCAGGCCAGGATCAGAATCGAGGAAGCCTCGGGACGAGAGTTTCTGTAGGTTGTTAAATCCGACGGCGTTCTGCGCGAGCAGCACCACCGGGTCGGGCGGCAGGCGGGAATTGTCGGCGCGTGAAAGGCCCATTTGGCAGCCGATGATTGGCTGGACGCCCTTGCCGCTGGCGTATTGGCTGAACTCCAACGCGCCGAACAGATTGCCGGTGTCGGTGATGGCAACGGCGGGCATGTTGGCGGTCTTGGCCAACTCAGCCAGCTTGCCCACCGCGATGGCTCCCTCGCTGAGCGAGTAGGCGGAGTGGGTGTGCAGATGGACGAAATCGGCGTGTGCCATCAAAGCTCCTGAATGCGGCCCTCGCGCAGGGTCACCGTGCGATCCATTCGCGCGGCAAGCTCGGGGTTGTGCGTGGCGACGAGGGCAGCGACGCCCTGGTCTCGCACCATGCGCAACAGCTCGTCGAACACCACGCCTGCGGTGGCAACGTCGAGATTGCCGGTGGGCTCGTCGGCCAGCAGCAGTTTCGGTGCGTTGGCGAGGGCGCGGGCGATGGCGACGCGTTGCTGCTCTCCGCCGGAGAGTTTGCCGGGATATTGCTTGGCACGGCCAGCGAGGCCGAAGCTGGTCAGCAGCGTCATCGCGCGGGTTTCGGCGTCGCTGCGCGAGACGCTCTTGATCATCTGCGGCAGCACGACGTTTTCCAACGCGGTGAACTCCGGCAGCAGATGGTGCGATTGGTAGACAAAGCCGATCAGATCGCGGCGGATGCCGGTGCGTTCGGCATCGTTCATCGCGGCACAATCCTGGCCGTCGATCATCACCTTGCCAGCATTTGGCTTTTCCAGCACGCCCGCCAGATGCAGGAGCGTCGATTTGCCGGTGCCGGAGGGGGCAACGAGGGCCACGATCTCGCCAGCCTTCAAGGTCAGATCGACGCCACGCAGAATGGTCAGCTCGCCCTGGCCGGACTGGAACGTCCGCACCACGCCACGCATTTCAAGCGGGCTACTCATTGCGAAGCGCCTCCACCGGATCGGTGCGCGCCGCACGCCAGCTTGGGTAGATCGTGGCGAGCAAGGAGAGGCCGATGGCCATGCCGACAACCTGCGCGACCTCACTCCATTGCAGCACGGCGGGCAGGCGCGAGAGGAAATAGACCTCAGGGTTGAACAAATTGGTGCCGGACAGGCCTTCGATGACGTGGCGAATGGCCTCGATGTTCAGGCAGAACGCAACGCCGAGCAAAGTGCCGACGACGGTGCCCGCCACGCCCACAAACGCACCGCACATCAGGAAGATGCGCAGGATGGAGCCAGAGCTGGCCCCGATGGTGCGCAGGACTGCGATATCGCGCGTCTTATCCTTTACCATCATGATGAGGGAGCTGACGATATTGAACGCAGCGACGAGGATGATGAGAGTGAGGATGAGGAACATCACGTTGCGCTCCACCTCCACGGCCGCGAAGAACGCGTTGTTGTTCTGCGTCCAGTCGACAACCCGCAACGGCGTGTCACCGAGGGCTTGGCGGATGTCGCGGCCGGTCATGATGGCGCGATCGGGGTCGCTGGTTGTCACCTCGATCTGGGTGGCGAGGTCGGGCATGCGGAACAGAATTTGCGCGGCATCCATCGGCATGAAGATGAAGCCGTTGTCCGCCTCACTGAACCCCACCTGGAACACGGCCACCACCGTGTAGCTGCGCCCGCGCGGGATAGAGCCGAATGGGGTTGCCGTCATGTCCGGCGCGTAGACTTGAAGATGACTGCCGACGCCGATGCCCGCACGGTTGGCGAGACCGACGCCGATGGCAATCGCGTCATCACCCTTGAAGTTGTCGAGCGTGCCGGAACGGATGTTGTCGGCGACAACCTTGAGGCTGCGCAGATCCTCCAGCGTGATGCCGCGCACGAGGCCTGCGCTGTAATTGCCGCCCTGCTCCGGCTTCAGTCCTGCGGGTCGTTCGACGACGGCAGTGGCGGAGACGACGCCGGGGACCTTGCGTACTTTGGCGACGAGATCATCGTAATTCGGCAGGCCTGGACCCACGGCATAGATGCCGAGATCGCCGTTTAGGCCGAGGATCTTGCTCAGCAGCTCCTGCCGGAAGCCGTTCATCACCGACATCACGATAATCAGCGTCGCCACGCCGAGGGCGATGCCGATGAGCGAGAAGATGGCGATGATCGAGACGAAACGCTCGCCTTTGCGGGCGCGCAGATAGCGGCCCGCCACCATCCGCTCGAATGATCCGAACATCAGGTAATCAAGGCCAAGGCGGCTTCGAGGGAGAGCTCCTGCTTCTCGCCGGTGGCGCGGCGCTTCAGTTCGACCATGCCGGTGGCGGCACCACGCGGCCCGACAACGATCTGCCAGGGATGGCCCATCAGATCCGCATCGGCGAATTTGCCACCGGCGCGCATGTCGCGGTCATCGTATAGCGCGCGGCCTTTGAACGCGGCGTAGGCCTGCTCACACAGCGCATCACACCCGGCGTCACCGACCTTGAGGTTGATGATCACGGCGGGGAATGGGGCCACGCTGTCCGGCCAGATGATGCCGGCTTCGTCGTGATGCGCTTCGATCAGCGCACCGACAAGGCGAGACACGCCGACGCCGTAGCTGCCCATGTGCGGCACAACCGGCGTGCCATCGCGACCGGCCACGGTCAGGCCCATCGGTTGGGAGTATTTGGTGCCAAAATAGAAGATGTGGCCCACCTCGATGCCCCGGCCCTCGCGTTGCTGCGCAACTTTGGCCCAAGCCGCTTCGTCATGCTTCTCATCGGTGGCGGCGTAATTGTGCGTCACTTCGTTGAAGAAGCGTTCCAGATCGTCCGGGTTCTCGTGGTCCACCGCCTTGCGGGTGAAATCCATCTCTTCATAGGCGGCGTCATAGAACACCTGGCTCTCACCGGTGGGGGCGAGGATGATGAACTCATGGCTGAGGTCGCCGCCGATCGGGCCGGTGTCGGCCACCATTGGAATCGCCTTCACGCCGAGGCGCTGGAAGGTGCGCATATAGGCCAGCATCATCTTGCGGTAGCTGACGACGGCACCTTCGTAATCAATGTCGAACGAGTAGGCGTCCTTCATCAGGAACTCGCGCCCGCGCATGACGCCGAAGCGGGGGCGGACCTCGTCGCGGAATTTCCACTGAATGTGGAACAGGATCTGCGGCAAGTCGCGGTACGAGTTGACCGATTGACGAACGAGATCAGTCAGCATTTCCTCATTGGTCGGCCCGTACAGAAGATCACGGCCGTGGCGATCCTGCAGGCGGAGCATTTCGGGGCCGTAGGCATCGTAGCGGCCGGATTGCTTCCACAGTTCGGAGGATTGGATGGTGGGCATGAGCATGGCCTGTGCGCCCACCGCCTCCTGCTCCTCCGTCACGATGCGGGCGATGTTTTGTAGCACTTTCCAGCCGGCCGGGAGCCACGCGTAGATGCCCGATGCGGTCTGGCGGACGAGGCCCGCGCGCAGCATGAGCCGGTGCGAGGCGATCTGTGCCTCTGAAGGCGTTTCCTTGATGGTGGGGATCAGACTGCGGGACAGGCGCATTCGCGGGGAATCCAATGCATGCAAGCGACGGGAGCCGGACCCTAGAGTACGATCCCGCCTGATGGAACCATCTGGCACATTGATCATGCGTAAGAGTTGGCGATTCGAATCCGACTTCGGGCGACAAGCCAACGTGCATGCAACACGGGCCGCACCACCCGGATAAAAGCGGATGCCTGGCGGGCAGCAAGATCGCGCCCATGCGTCAGGAGAAGTTGACATATAGATAACTATTGTGCGTCACGGCACGCTTACACGAAAGAAAACTCCGGAAATGCTATAAATTTTAGTATAAACGCGTGACAAAATGGGGCGCTGCGGCTACAAAAAATAGCCCGCGTGCCGAAGAGCACCGCGGGCCAAGTTTAGGGAGGAAACGCCAGTCACGCACCAAGCAGGGGGACGAACCCTTGCCTGATGCGTAGATTGGCTCGGCGAGCAAAGCTCGTCCACGATAAAACGCATGAAAAATGCGTAAAAATGTCGCACTCAGGCGGGTTTTGCACGATTTTTAGACAGTTCGCAGTAAATTTTAGGCAATTGCCTAAAAATCAGGCGAAGCGAGAAATCCTGCGCGAAAACTGATCCATCCCGTGGCCTGGATCACGAGAAACATAATCCAAAGGGTGGTGGCGATGACCGTCGTCCAGAGCGCCTTGCGAGCGATACGGGGTTGTGCCGGAGCACCGCGCCATCCGGTGGCCGGATCGGCCTCTGCCACCGGACGCGTGCCGACCGGCAGCACGGCGAACAGCACCGTCCACCAGATGATCACGTAGAGAACGGCGGCGGTAAACCAGTTCACGCCGGCCAGCATGTCACACCCTCATCAGATGGACATCAACCATCGGACGCTTTGCCAAACGCTTGCCCAGTGCACGGCGAAGTGCCGCTTTGGTTGCATCGAGCAATGCGTCGTCATCACGCCGGATGGGGCCTGGGAAATCGCCCATCGCACTTGCAAGCTCACCAATCACTCGGGCAATCTCGGGGTCTTCGTCGTCGAACAGTCCTGGGGCAGAAATGCGAGGCTTACCACGCAGATCACCCTTTGCGTCCACAGCAACAGAGGCGATCACCACACCGTTGAACAGCATGCGTCGGCGTGACGCCATAACGCCACCCTGCAGCGGTACGAGGCGCGTGCCGTCGAGCACAAGTTTGCCGACCGGGGCGGAATCGACCACCTCAGGCAAGCCGGGATAAAGGCTGAGGATATCGCCATCTTCGAGCAGGATTGGTTTTACCTGAAGATCCTGCGCAAGCGCTGCGTGAGCGGAGAGATGCCGCCACTCGCCGTGCACGGGTACCGAGTATTTTGGACGCACCAGGGAATAGAGCCGCTTCAGCTCCTCGCGCGCAGGGTGGCCGGAAACGTGGGTAAGATGGTCCTTGTCGGTGATCAGCTTGACGCCGCGGCGGACCAGATTGTCCTGCACGGTGCCGATGGCCCGCTCATTGCCGGGGATCATGCGACTGGAGAAGATGACAGTATCACCCTCCCCCAATTCGATGCGGGGGTGCTGATCGGCAGCGATGCGAGAGAGTGCTGAGCGCGGCTCACCCTGGCTGCCAGTGACGATCATCAGCAGATTGTCGTCCGGAATGTCCTGCGCGTCATCCTCGCTGGCAAACGGTGGAATGCCTTTGAGGTAGCCGCATTCGCGGGCCGACGCGTCGATATTGCGCAGACTACGGCCGATAAGCGCCACGGTGCGACCCGCGTCACGTGCGGCAAGCGCGATGCTCTCGAATCGGGCGACATTGGAGGCGAAGCAGGTGACGGCGACACGGCCACGCAGGCCCTGGATCAGATCGGAGAGGCTGCGGCGAACGTCGCCCTCAGAGCCCGATTCGCCTTCGACCATCGCGTTGGTGCTGTCACACACCATGGCGAGTACCCCCTCGTCGCCCAGCGCCTTCAGTGCCGCTTCGTCACAGCGCGGGCCGACCAGCGGTTCGGGGTCAAACTTCCAGTCCCCGGTGTGCAGCACGATCCCCGCCTGTGTGCGGATGACCAGCGCCTGACTCTCAGGGATGGAGTGCGCCATGTTAAGGAACTGGAGCTTGAACGGCCCTACCTCGAAATGCGCTGACGGCTTGATGATATGGATGCGCACGTCGTTGACCAGCCCGACTTCACCAAGTTTGCGACGCAGAACTGAAGCGCCGAAGGGCGTCGCATAGACGGGGCAACGTAGCGAGCGCCACAGATGCGCCACGGCACCGATGTGGTCCTCGTGCGCGTGGGTTATCACCAAACCGGCCAGTCGTTCGCGCCGTTCGGCGATAAAGGCCGGGTCGGGCATCATGACTTCAACCTCGGGATGCTCCGAGCCGCCGAAGCCGATGCCGCAATCCACGGCGAGGTATTGTCCGCCAGAGCGGTACAGGTTGAGATTCATGCCGATCTCGCCGGTCCCGCCCAATGGCAGGAACGACAGATCACCGTTGATCGCGTTCATCATTTACTTTCACACATTCGGCGCGCGGATAGCGGCCGCAGATTACAGTCATATTCCGGTCTCAGACATCAGCCACAGCGCCAAGTCAGTCGCTTTCGGCCAAACGCCCACGTTCTTTGTTTAATGTGGGGACGGGATTGCGCAACGCCAACAGGCGAAGGCCATCCAATGTAAGATCGGGAGCAATCCGCTCGATCACCGTGGTGCCTTCTGCCAGCAGCGGTGCCAGCCCACCCGTCGCAATCACCTTAAGGGGATCTCCATACTCTGCCTGGATGCGCGCCACCAGCCCCTCGATCAGGCCGACATAGCCCCAGTAGATACCGGATTGCATAGCGGGAACCGTCGAGCGGCCAATGACCGATTGCGGCCGGCCGATGCCGATGCGGGGCAGCCGGGCAGCGGCCTTGTGCAGCGCCTCAATGGAGAGGTTGATGCCGGGGGCGATGATGCCGCCGAGATAGGCACCATCCTTGTCCACGATATCGAACGTGGTGGCGGTGCCGAAATCCACGACGACGAGTGGGCCGCCGTAATCCTGATGGGCTGCGAGGGCGTTGAGCAGACGGTCGGCACCGACTTCGTCGGGATTGTCGATGCGGATGTCGAAGCCCCAATCCAGCCGCGCGCGGGCGACGAGGGGCTCGACCTCGAACCAGTCCCGGCAAAGGCGGCGCAAATGGTAGAGGGCGGCGGGCACGACGGTGCCGATGACGGCGCGGTTGATCTGCTCGCGCTTCAGGCCAGTAAGGTTGAACAAGCTGAGCAGCCAGACGGCGTATTCATCGGACGTACGCTGATCATCGGTGGCGACGCGCCAGCGACCGACCCACTCCTGGCCGTCATGGACGGCGAAAACGATGTTGGTATTGCCGGCATCAACCACCATCAGCATGGAGCACGTTCCTTCACCAGCCAGACTTCACCCGAACTGAAGGCTTGCGAAAAGCCCGCGCGGTTGAGTAATAGGCTGCCATTGTCGGCAAGGCCTGCAAAGGTTCCCTCGATAACGGTGCCGCCCTGCTTGACCGTCATCGCCTGCCCCGGCGGCAATGCGTGATCGAGCCATGCGCAGCGGATGGGGGCCCAGCCTTGACCGCACTGAATGGCGCGCCAGTGCGAAACACGCTCCATGATGCGGGCGGCCAAGTCGGGGGCACTTCTGTTTCCCAATGCGGTGATGCTGCGGCCGACGATGCGGGGGGCGACGGCGAGATTGATGCCGATGCCGATGACCAGCCATTGCAGGAGGCCTTCGCCGTTGTCGGAGGTTTCGACAAGAATCCCGCCGAGTTTGGCCCCGTGCAGCAGAATGTCATTAGGCCATTTCAGCGCGATGCCGGGACTGTCAAGCGCCTCCGCCGCAGCGACACCGGCGAGCAGCGCCCAGAGGCCAGCCTCGTGTACGGGTGTGCTCGGACGCAGCAGCATCGACAATGCGAGGTTGCCGGGCTCGGACAGCCATTCACGGCCCCGGCTACCACGGCCCGCGGTCTGTAAGTCGGCGCGCACAGCCAAGCCATCCGACTCCCCGGCCACAGCAAGCTCGCGGCAGAGATCGGAGGTGGATGGCAGGCTGTCAAACTCACGCAGCCGCCAGCCTGATGTCACCCGAAGATCACCTTTGCAGCGCTCGATGCCGCAGCCACGATGGGGGCTGGGAAAATGATGAACAGCGTGGTGAACGCTGCCGAGATGCCTGCTACCAGCGTGAGGGCCGGGGGACGGGCGTCAAACGGTGCTTCCTGCTGGTCGAAATACATCACCTTGACGATGCGCAGATAGTAGAACGCACTGACAGCACTGGTGAGAATGCCGATCACGGCCAATGTCCACAGCCCGGCGTTCACAGCCGCGCCAAAGATGAAGTATTTGCCAAGGAAGCCCGCGAATGGCGGGATACCTGCCGTCGAGAACAGGAAGATGCTGAGCGAGGCGGCCATACCTGGATCAGTTTTGGACAAGCCGCCAAGATCGGCAATCTTCTCCACCGAGCGACCACGGCGGCGCATGCCGATGATGCAGGCGAACATGCCGGAGATGGTGAACACGTAGCTGACCAGATAAATCAGTACACCGCGCACACCGATCTCGGTTCCGGCTGCGAGGCCGACCAAAATATAGCCAACATGGCCAATGGACGAATATGCCATCAGTCGCTTGATGTTGCTCTGTCCGATGGACGAGAACGCGCTGAGGATCATCGAGGCCAGCGAGATCAGCACGATCAACTGCTGCCATTGGGCGAGCAGATGGCCGAACGGCGTGATCATCACGCGCACGAACAGCACGATAGCGGCGACCTTCGGGGCCGTTGCCATGAACGACGTGACCGGAGTGGGTGCGCCTTCGTAGACATCCGGCGTCCACATGTGGAACGGCACGGCTGAGATTTTGAAGGCGAGGCCTGTGACGAGGAACACGATGCCGACGATGAGGCCGGGTGATGTGTTGCCAAGGCTGGTCAATTCGCTCGCCAGCCTGTCAAACGACATGGTACCTGAGAAGCCGTAGATCAGTGAGATGCCGTAGAGCAGCAGGCCAGATGCGAGAGCACCGAGCACGAAGTATTTAAGGCCCGCTTCGGAGCTGCGCAGATCATCCCGCGCAAACGCTGCGAGCACGTAGATCGCCAGCGACATAAGTTCCACGCCCATATAGAGCGACATCATATTGGTGGACGACACCATGATCATCATGCCGACGGTGGCGTAGAGCATGAGCACCGGGAATTCGAACCGCTGCAGGTTTTCTTCGGTGTTGTAATCGAGCGAGACGATGACGCCGAGCAGGGACCCGAGCAAAATCACCAGCTTGGAGAACACTGCAAAGCTGTCCTCCACAAACAAACCACTATAGCCAACGCCCGAGCTGCCCGCGACGACAAGCAGCATGGTGATGATGGCGGCACCAATCGTGAGCATCGAACACAGATGAAAGGCATTACTCTTTTTGTGCAGTACGCCAATTATCAGAATGACCATGCCAAGACATGACAGCACGATCTCCGGGATCGCAATGGTCCAGTTCATCATCGGATCACACCGGCCAATTTGGAGGTAACAGCAAGGGCCGCCTGATGATGCTCCACCATCGCCGCCACGGAGGCCTCAAAGAAGTTGGTGAAGCTGGAGGGGTAGACGCCCATCCAGAGGGTTACCACTGCAAGCGGGGCGAAAATGGCAATCTCACGTGGCGACAGATCAAGAATGCCCCGCAGATCAGCCCGAGTGATCGAGCCGAAGATGATGCGGCGATAAAGGTAGAGCATATAGATGGCCCCAAGAATCATGCCGGCGCTGCCCAACAGGGCGAGCCAGAAGCTAACCTTGAATGCACCAACGAGAACCAAAAACTCACCGGCAAACCCAGCCGTGCCGGGTAAGCCGACGCTCGCCATCATGAACAGCATGAACGCCAGCGCGTAGGCCGGCATACGGTCGGCCAGACCACCGTAGCGGGCGATTTCGCGGGTGTGGATGCGATCATAGACCACGCCGACGCAGAGAAAGAGCGAGCCTGCAACGACGCCGTGCGACAGCATCTGGAACAATGCGCCGGAAATGCCCTGTGCGTTAAAAGTGAAGATGCCGATGGTCACCACGCCCATGTGCGCGACTGAGGAATAGGCGATCAGCTTCTTCATGTCCGTCTGCGCCAGCGCCACAAGTGCTGTGTAGATCACTGCGACTATGGACAGCGCGTAGATGAAAGGTGCGAACTTCGCGGACGCATCAGGCAGCATAGGGACCGAAAACCGCAGGAAGCCATAAGCCCCCATCTTCAGCAGCACGCCCGCCAGAATGACGGAACCGCCGGTTGGCGCTTCAACGTGCGCATCCGGCAGCCAGGTGTGCAGTGGCCACATCGGCACCTTCACCGCGAACGAGGCGAAAAAAGCGAGGAACAACCAGGTCTGTACCTGCGGTGAGAACGTCGTGTGCATCAGCGTGACGATATCGGTCGTGCCCGCCTTGTCCCACATCGCCAGCAGCGCGATCAGCATCAGCAGCGAGCCGGCCAGCGTGTAGAGGAAGAACTTGAGCGCCGCGTAAACCCGGCGTGGGCCACCCCAGATCCCGATGATGAGATACATCGGGATCAGTACACCCTCAAAGAAGATGTAGAACACCATGAAGTCGAGGGCGGAAAACATGCCGACCATCATCGTTTCGAGAACCAGGAAGGCGATCATGTATTCACGCACGCGAACGGTGATGCTTTCCCAGCTGGCCAAAATGCAGATCGGCACGAGGGCGGTAGAGAGCATAACGAACAGCACGGAAATCCCGTCCACGCCCATTTTGTAGGTGAGGCCCACCTGCGGCAGCCATTCCGCGGTTTCGATGAACTGAAAGCCCGGGTTGGATTGGTCGAACTTGACCCACAGCAGCAGCGAGATGAGGAAGATGATCATCGACGTCCACAACGCGGCCCAGCGTGCGTTCGAGGCGACAACCGCATCCTCTCCCCGCACGGAAAGGATGACCGCAACACCCACCAGCGGCAAGAAGGTGAGCAGCGATAGAATGGGGAAGTCCACTTGGCTCATACTATCACCGGAAAATCAGGAAGCTGCCGACGAGGCCTACGACCCCGATGAGCATGACGAAGGCGTAGGTAGCAATCGAGCCGGTCTGAATCTTGATGATCTGCTGCGCACCGCTGGTGGTCAGCGCCGCCACACCATTCGGCATGCCGTCCACGATGTCAGCGTCAACCTGCCACAGCGCCTTCGCAAGCCAGAGTGTGGGACGAACGAAGATGGCGGCATAGAGCTCGTCGAAATACCATTTGTTGTAGGAAAAGCGGTAAATCGGGCCAAACTTCTCCGCGATCATCACGGGGATTTCAGGCTTGAACATGTAGAACACATAGGCCAGCGCGATACCAGCCAGACCCAGCACGGTCGGTGCAAAGGTGACGAGCGACGAGACTTCCTCCATGCGCAGCAGGACGTGATTGGTCGGCGCGATTTGAATGGCTGTTCCCCAATATTCGCGCCAATCGGCACCAAGAATTTGCTCATGGAAGGCGTAACCGGTGAACACGGCCCCGACCGAGAGCAGCAGCAGCGGTACCACCATCACCCACGGGCTCTCATGGACATGCTCCATCGTGTTGCGGTCGGCACGAGGTGCGCCGTGGAAGGTCATGATCATCAGGCGCCAGGAGTAGAACGCGGTAAGGAACGCTGCGATCAGGCCGCACCAGAAGCCGTAATGGCCGGACAGCGAGTGGCTGGCCCAGGCGGCTTCGAGAATGGCGTCCTTGGAGTAGAACCCGGCGAAGGGTGGGACACCAGCGAGTGCGAGATTGCCGATCCAGAACATGACGTAGGTGATCGGGATGAGCTTCCAGATGCCGCCCATGCGGCGCATGTCCTGCTCATCGCTCATGGCGTGGATGACGGAGCCTGCGCCCAGAAACAGCAGCGCCTTGAAGAAGGCATGCGTTAGTAGATGGAACATCGAGGCCTGATAGGCACCGACACCAGCTGCCACGAACATGTAGCCGAGTTGTGAGCAGGTGGAATAGGCGATAACGCGTTTGATGTCGTTCTGTGTGCAGGCGACGGTTGCCGCGAATAGCGCCGTGGAGCCACCGACGACGGTGACGAAGCCCAAGGCGCCCGGCGCGTAATCCATCAGCGGCGACATGCGCGACATCAGGAACACGCCGGCGGTGACCATGGTTGCAGCGTGAATAAGCGCCGACACAGGCGTCGGCCCCTCCATCGCGTCGGGGAGCCAGACGTGCAGGCCGAGCTGTGCGGACTTGCCCATCGCGCCCAGAAAGAGCAGCACGCCGATCACTTCATAGACGCGGAAATCGGCACCAAGGACGTGATACATGTCGCTCTGGTGGCGCTGGATGGCGGCGAAAATATCGGTGAATTCGATGCTACCGAAGGTGACGAACACGAGAGCGATGCCAACTGCGAAAAACAGGTCACCGACGCGGTTGACGATAAACGCCTTCATTGCCGCAACACATGCGGATGGGCGATCATACCAGTAGCCGATGAGCAGATAAGAGGCGAGGCCCACGCCTTCCCAGCCGAAAAACAGCTGGAGCAGGTTGTCGGCGGTGACCAACATGAGCATGGCGAAGGTGAACAGCGACAGATAGCTGAAGAAACGCCAGATCGTTTTGTCGTGGCTCATATAGCCGACGCTGTAGATGTGAATGAGGCTGGCCACACAGGTGACCATCGCCACCATCGAGACCGACAGCGCATCGAAGCGCAGCGCCCAATCGACATGGAAGTCGCTTGCGGAAACCCAGCTGCCGAGCGAGACCACGCCCGGCGCGGCACCGCCATAGATGAGTTCGACGAAAGACGTCATGCCGCAGATAGCAGCGAGCACCATGCACGCGATGGTCGCCGCCTGCGCGGTGCGGTCACCCAGGATACGGCCGATGAAGAGGGCGAAGATTGAGCCAAACAGCGGTGCCATGACGGCGATTGCGAGAAGCATGTGCTCAGCCCTTCATCATCGTCACGTCTTCGACCTCGATCGAACCGCGATTGCGGAAATAGATCACCACAATGGCAAGCCCGATGGCGGCCTCAGCGGCGGCCACGGTGAGGACGAACATCACGAAAACCTGGCCCACCAGATCGTCCAGTGCAGCAGAGAAGGCGACGAAGTTGAGGTTCACCGCCAGCAGGATCAACTCGATCGACATCAGAATGACGATCACGTTCTTGCGGTTCATGAAGATGCCGAAGATGCCGATCACCAGCAGCATGGCCGACACAGCGAGGTATTGTTCGAGGCCTACGACCATGGCTCAGTGCGCCTCATCTGCATGTTCGTCGTGGGAATGCTCGTCATGCTTGCCGTGCGAATCACCATGCGGGGCGTGAGCATCGTGCCCGTGGAAATCGACGATCTCGATCACCTTGGGCTTGAGGTAGGCCATCGTAGGCCCACCGGTCGGCACCGACATCATCTCCATCGTGTCTTCCGCGCGGCGGGCGATCTGGGACGCGATGTCCTGACGCTTGGAGCCCATTGGGGTGTTCGTGCGGTCTCGCAGAGTCAACACAATAGCACCGATCATGGCGACCAGCAGCACCAGGCCCGCTGTTTGGAACAGGAAAATGTAGTCCGTATAGATCAGATGGCCAAGCTGGGCGGTGTTGCTTACCGTGTCACTGCGCGGGGCGAAGCGAAGCCGGGTTACGCCATCGGCGAATTTCCAGCCGGATAGCACGGCGGCAAGCTCGATCAGCAAAACCACGCCCACGGCGGCACCGACAGGGGCGTAACGCTGCAGCCCCTCGCGCATCTGGGCGAAGTCGATATCGAGCATCATCACCACGAACAGGAACAGCACGGCGACCGCGCCCACATAGACGATGACCAGGATCATCGCCAGGAACTCCGCCCCCGCCAGCAGGAACAGCGCCGCCGCGTTGAAGAAAGCGAGGATGAGGAACAACACGGCATGCACCGGGTTGCGGGCGCTGACCACCATCGCCGAAGACACGATGAGGATGGCGGCGATGACGTAGAAGGCGATAGCTGCGATCATAATGGGTTACCGGTACGGGGCATCGAGTTCGAGCCTGCGGGCAATCTCGGCTTCCCAGCGGTCGCCGTTGTCGAGCAGCTTGTTCTTGTCGTACATCAGCTCCTCGCGCGTCTCGGTGGCGAACTCGAAGTTCGGACCTTCGACGATAGCATCGACCGGGCAGGCTTCTTCGCAGAGGCCGCAATAGATGCACTTCGTCATGTCGATGTCGTAGCGCGTGGTGCGGCGTGAACCGTCATCGCGCGGCTCGGCCTCGATGGTTATAGCCTGCGCCGGGCACACCGCTTCGCACAGCTTGCAGGCGATGCAACGTTCTTCACCGTTGGGGTAGCGACGCAACGCGTGCTCACCCTTGAAGCGCGGGCTAATCGGCCCCTTTTCGTAAGGGTAATTGATGGTTTTCTTCGCTTTGAAGAAATACTTTAGCGTGAGCGCCATGCCGGAGACAAGCTCGCTCAGCAGCATGCTGCGCGCAGTGCGGTCGATCAATGCCATGACGGCACTCCCTTCAGGCGAAGCTCGGGATAGGCTTTGTTGTGCAACGGATCAAGCGGCATGGGGCAGCCATCCCATCACCATCAGCACGCCAGCGGTCAACACGAGCCACACGAGCGAAAACGGCAGAAACACCTTCCAGCCAAGACGCATCAGCTGGTCGTAGCGGAAGCGCGGGAAGGTCGCGCGGGTCCAGAGGAACCCGAACAGCACGAACGCCACCTTGAGAATGAACCAGATCGGGCCTGGGATCCAGGTGAACGGCTCAACACCGAACGGGGCGAGCCAGCCGCCGAGGAACAAGATGGTGGTCATCGCCGACATCAGGATCATCGACGTGTATTCGCCGAGGAAGAACAGCGCGAAGGTCATCGCGGAGTATTCCACGAAGAAGCCGGCGACAATTTCCGAGTCACCTTCCGGCAAGACGAACGGCGAGCGGTTGGTTTCCGCCAGCGTCGAGATGAAGAAGATGATGAACATCGGGAACATCGGAATGGCGAACCAGATGTGGCGCTGGGCGAGCACCACGTCGTTGAGATTCAGCGAGCCGACGCAGAGCAGGACGGAGACCATGACGAAGCCCATCGAGACTTCGTAGGAGACCATTTGCGCGGCGGAGCGGAGAGCGCCGAGGAAGGCGTATTTCGAGTTCGACGCCCAACCCGCGATGATGACGCCGTAGACGCCGAGCGAGCTGATAGCGAAGAGGTAGAGCACGCCAACATTGATGTTCGCCACCGCCCAGCCGTCGTTCACTGGGATGACGGCCCAGGCCATCACCGCAAGCGAGAAGGTCAGCATCGGCGCCATGATGAACAGCAGACGGCTCGCCCCGGACGGGATGATCGTCTCTTTCGTCATCATCTTGATGGCGTCGGCGAATGGCTGGAACAGGCCGAATGGGCCGACCACGTTCGGGCCACGACGAAGCTGCATCGCCGCCAGCACCTTGCGCTCGGCGTAGGTCAGGTAAGCCATACCGATCAGGACAGGCACGATAATCGCCAGCGCCTCCAGCACCGTGAGGATCAGAATGCCGAGATTGGAGTTGAGGAACTCGGTCATGCGCCTACTCCGCTGCCACGGCGTGCGCTGGCGCATGTGCTTCGGTGCAAGCGGCCATGGTGGCGCTGGCGCGGCTGATCGGGTCGGTCATGTAGTAATTGGCGACCACCGGCAGGAAGGGCGTGCTGCTGAGTGCGGTGGCGTCACCAGCGGGGCCGGTGAGATCGCCGCAACCGAAGCGGGGCAGAACGTCGAGCGTGGCGAAGATGGGGTTCACCTGCTCCAGCCGCACGCGCAAAGCCTCGATGGTGTCATACGGCAACGGCTTTTGGATCATGGCCGAGAAGGCGCGCAGAATTTTCCAATCCTCCTTCGCCTCGCCGGGCGGGAATACGGCCAGCTCGCCCCTCTGCACGCGGCCTTCGGTGCTGACATAGGTGCCGTTCTTCTCGGTGTAGGCCGAACCGGGGAGAATCACGTCTGCTCGTGCGGCACCGCGATCGCCGTGATGGCCCTGGTAAATGACGAACGTGTTCGAGCTGATCTTGGAAGTGTCGAACTCGTCCGCCCCGAGCAGCCAGAGCACTTCGACGCCACCGTTCATCATCTGCGCCAGCTTCTTGCCGGTGGCGAAGCCGAGATCGAGGGCACCGACGCGGGCGGCGGCTGTGTGCAGTACGTTGAAACCGTGCCATTCCGACGTGAGCATGCCGGTGGCGGAGGCGAGCTTCCAGCAGGCGGCAAGCACGGCGGCACCATCGTCGCCACGCAGAGCGCCCAGCCCCACGATGATCATGGGCCTTTTGGCGTTGTGTAGCGTGGCGGCGAATTCGTGGGTGCCTTCGAGGAGGCCTGCGAGGTCGGCAGCAGACGTGCCTAGGTGGGCCACTTTATAGGTAAGATCAGCCTCCGCCCCGATCAGGCCGACCGGGAATTTTCCGGCGAGCACGCGCTTGCGGATGCGGGCGTTAATCAGCGGGGCCTCGTGGCGCGGATTGCTGCCCACGATGAGCAGCGCGTCGGCTTCCTCGATGGCGGCGATGGACGTGTTGAAGCAGTAGAAATCGCGCCGCGATGCGTCCAGTGAGGCACCGTCCTGGCGGCAATCGAGGTTGTGCGAGCCAAGTGACGCCATCACGTCCTTTAGGGCCAGCATGCTCTCGGCATCGCAGAGATCACCGGCGACAGCACCGACGCGGTCACCCGCCACGCCTGCGAGTTTGGCTTCGATTGCGGCGAAGGCTTCGGGCCAGCTTGTGCGGACGAGTTTGCCGTTCTGCCGCACCCAGGGCGTGTCGAGGCGGCGGCGCTTCAGGCCATCAAGGGCGAAGCGGGATTTGTCACCGAGCCATTCCTCGTTCACGTCCTCGTTCAGACGCGGGAGGATGCGCAGCACCTCGGCTCCGCGCGTGTCGACGCGGATGTTGGCACCCACGGCGTCGAGCACGTCGATGCTGTCGGTTTTCTTCAGCTCCCACGGCCTGGCGACGAAGGCGTAAGGCTTCGACGTGAGGGCACCGACCGGGCAGATGTCGATGAGGTTGCCGGACAGCTCGGAGCTGAGCGCCTTTTCGATATAGGTTCCGACCGCCATGCTCTCACCGCGCGCGGTGGCACCCATTTCCGGCACACCGGCGATTTCGGTGGAGAAGCGGATGCAGCGCGTGCAGTGGATGCAGCGCGTCATGATGGTTTTGACCAGCGGCCCGAGATCCGGGTTCACCACGGCGCGCTTGGCTTCGTGGTAGCGTGAGTGATCGCCGCCGTAGCCCACCGCTTGATCCTGCAAGTCACACTCGCCGCCCTGGTCACAGATGGGGCAATCGAGCGGGTGGTTGATGAGCAGGAATTCCATGACGCCGCGCCGTGCTGCCTTGACCATCGGCGTGTCGGTGTGGACGACCATGCCGTCATTGACGGGGTAGGCGCAGGAGGCGAACGGCTTGGGCGGGGCTTTCTCAATCTCGACGAGGCACATGCGGCAGTTGCCGGCGACCGAGAGCCGCTCATGATAGCAGAATCGCGGAATTTCCTTGCCGGCGGCTTCGCATGCCTGCAGCACGTTGGAGCCTGCTGGAACCTCGACCTCTATGCCGTCGACTGTAACTTTGGGCATCACTCAGCCGCCATTTTCGGGGTGGATTTGGAGGCTTTGTAGGCCAGGATGCGTTCTTCCATCAGCGGGCGGAAGTTCTTGATCAGGCCCTGGATCGGCCATGCCGCGGCGTCACCAAGGGCGCAGATGGTATGGCCTTCGATCTGGCGCGTCACTTGTTCCAGCACGTCGATCTCAGCGATTTCAGCGCGACCGGTGACCATGCGGTCCATGACGCGCTTCATCCAGCCGGTGCCTTCGCGGCATGGCGTGCACTGGCCGCAGCTTTCATGCTTGTAGAACTGCGCCAGCCGGGCAATTGCCTTGATCGGATCGGTTGATTTGTCCATCACGATGACGGCGGCGGTGCCGAGACCGGATTTGACGTCTCGCAGGCTGTCAAAATCCATCAAAATGGTGTCGCACACCGATTTCGGGATCATCGGGACCGATGAGCCGCCGGGGATGACCGCTAGCAGATTGTCCCAGCCGCCGCGCACGCCGCCGCAGTAATGATCGATCAATTCGCGCAACGGGATGCCAAGTTCTTCCTCGACATTGCACGGTTTATTGACGTGGCCGCTGATGCTGAAAAGCTTGGTGCCAGCGTTCTTCGGGCGACCCAACGCCGAGAACCAGGCGGCACCGCGACGCAGAATGGTCGGCGTGACAGCGATCGACTCGACGTTGTTGACCGTGGTGGGGCAGCCATACAGGCCCATCGCCGCCGGGAATGGCGGCTTCAGGCGGGGCATGCCTTTTTTGCCTTCGAGGCTCTCGATGAGGGCGGTTTCCTCGCCACAGATATAAGCGCCGGCCCCGCGATGGACGTAGAGGTCGAAATCCCAACCGGAGCCACTGGCGTTTTTGCCGATCAAGCCTGCCGCGTAGGCTTCATCAACAGCGCGCTGGAGGGCGGCCGCTTCGTTGTAGTATTCGCCACGCACATAGACGTAGCAGGCGTGGGCCCCCATCGCGAAGGAGGCGACGAGGCAGCCCTCGATCAGCTTGTGCGGATCGTGCCTGAGGATGTCACGGTCTTTGCAGGAGCCGGGTTCAGACTCATCGGCGTTGACGACGAGATAATGCGGGCGTTCGCCGATTTCCTTCGGCATGAACGACCATTTAAGGCCGGTGGGGAACCCTGCCCCGCCGCGCCCGCGCAGGCCGGAGGTTTTGATTTCCTCGATGATTGCCTCACGCCCTTTGGCGATGAGGGCTGCGGTGTTGTCCCAGTCTCCACGCGAACGCGCGCCGGTGAGGCCTGCATCGTGAAGGCCATAGAGATTGGTGAAAATGCGGTCTTGATCGCTCAGCATGATCTCACTCCGCCGGTGTGGTGAGCAGGGTCATCGGGCCGCCCTCGGGGGCAGAGTTGGCCCGCCCGATGGTAGACCCGCGCGAAGGACGCTCGCCGCGTCTAAGCGCTTCGAGCAGGGCCAGCGTGCGCTCGCCGTTCATGTCTTCGTAGTAGTCGTCATCGACCTGCAGGATGGGCGCGTTGACGCAGCCGCCGAGGCATTCGACCTCGGTAAGCGTGAACAGGCCGTCCTCGGAGGTTTCGCCGTAGCCCTTGATGCCGGTGAAGTCGCGGCAGGCTTTCGCCACTTCATCCGAGCCACGCAGCCAGCAGGGCGTGGTGCCGCAGACCTGCAGATGCACGCGGCCGATCGGCTTGGTGTTGAACATCAGGTAGAAGGTGGCGATTTCGTAGACGCGGATGGGCGGCATATCGAGCCGCTCGGCAATTGCGTCCATGCTGACCAGCGGCACCCAGGCGGAACCGGTGTGGCGGGCCATCTGGCGCTGAACGATGTCCAGCAGCGGCAGCACGGCGCTCGCCTGTTTGCCAGCAGGATATTTCGCAACCGCCACCGCTATGGCAGCGTTGCTTTCATTGTCGAACACGAAGCTGGTGGGCTCCGTGCGGTCAGGCGCAGACAATTCGGTCACCGGTCGATCTCTCCGAACACGATATCAAGCGAGCCGATGATCGCGACCGCGTCGGCCAGCATGTGGCGCTTGCTCATCACTTCGATGGCCTGCAGATGGGCAAAGCCGGTTGCGCGGATTTTGCAACGATAGGGGCGGTTGGAGCCATCGGCCACGAGATAGACGCCGAACTCGCCCTTTGGGGCCTCAACCGCCGTGTAGGTGGCACCAGCGGGGACGTGGAAACCTTCGGTGTAGAGCTTGAAGTGATGGATCAGCGCTTCCATCGACTGCTTCATGGCAGCGCGGGTAGGCGGTGTGATCTTGTTGTCCTGCACCTTGACCGGGCCAGGCTTCATTTTGGCAAGGCATTGCTGGATCATCTTGACGCTCTCACGCATCTCGCCGATGCGCATGAGGTAGCGATCGTAGCAATCACCATTGCGACCAACTGCGATTTTGAAATCGAGCTGATCATACATTTCGTAAGGCTGCGACTTGCGCAGGTCCCACGGCACGCCGGAGGCCCGTAGGCAAGGGCCGGTGAAGCCCCAGGCCAGCGCCATCTCAGCGGGGACGATGCCGATATCAACGAGGCGCTGCTTCCAAATGCGGTTGTTGGTGAGCAGCGTTTCCAGATCATCGATAAATTTCGGGAAGGTGCTGGCCCAGGCGGCGATTTTGTCTTCAAGCCCGGCGGGCAGATCCTTTGCCACACCACCGGGGCGGAAGTAGTTGGCGTGCAGGCGCGCACCGGAAGCGGCTTCGTGGAATTCCATGAGCGTCTCACGCTCCTCAAAGCCCCAAAGGCTTGGCGTGATAGCCCCCACGTCAAGCGCGTAGGTGGTGACGTTGAGCAGATGGTTCAAAATGCGGGTGATTTCGCTGAACAGTGTGCGAATCCACTTAGCCCGCTCCGGCGCTTCAATGCCGAGCAGCTTTTCGGTGGCCAGCGCGAAGGCGTGTTCCTGGCACATTGGGCTTACGTAATCGAGGCGGTCGAAATACGGCACCGCCTGGATGTAGCTTTTGTATTCGATCAGCTTCTCAGTGCCGCGATGCAGCAGGCCGATATGTGGATCGGCGCGCTCGACGACCTCGCCATCCATTTCAAGGATGAGGCGAAGCACGCCGTGCGCAGCCGGATGCTGCGGGCCAAAATTGATCGAATGGCTGTCGATCTCGACGGTTTTGGTGGCCGGGGCCATCACTTGGTCGGGCGTGGCCTTGCCGATGACGTCGCTTGAAGTGGTGAGGCTCATACGCGCTTTGCCTTCTCATCGCCGGGCAGCGTGGTCATGGCCTCCCAGGGCGAGACGAAATCGAAATTGCGGAAATCCTGAGTCAGCTTTACCGGCTCATAGACCACCGATTTGCGCTCCTCATCGTAGCGCACCTCGACATAACCGGTGAGCGGGAAGTCCTTGCGCAGAGGGTGACCCTCAAAGCCGTAATCCGTCAGGATGCGGCGCAGATCGGGTTGGCCGGAAAAGGCGATGCCGAACATATCCCACGCCTCACGCTCCCACCACGTCGCCACTGGCCAGATGGTGTGGACGGATGGCACCGGCACGACCTCATCGGTGGTGATGATGACGCGGACGCGGTGATTGAGACTGACGGATAGAAGGTTGTAGACGATCTGAAACCGGTCCTCGCGCTGCGGCCAGTCCAGACCGGCCAAGTCCATCATCTGCTCGAAACGCAGCTCGGGATGGTCACGCAGTGCCTCGCACAGGGTGGCGATGCCAGCGCGGTCGGCGTGGGCCACGAGTTCGCCGTGTTCCAGCTCAACCTTGGTGACACTTGGAAGGGCTGCAATGATCTCTGCGATATCAGCCACGGAGGATGGTCCCGGTGCGGCGGATTTTCTTTTGCAGCTGCATGATGCCGTAAACCAAGGCCTCTGCCGTGGGTGGGCAGCCGGGCACGTAGATATCGACGGGCACCACACGGTCGCAGCCGCGGACGACGGAGTAGGAATAGTGATAGTAGCCGCCACCATTGGCGCAGCTGCCCATGCTGATGACCCAGCGTGGTTCCGGCATCTGGTCATAGACCTTGCGCAGAGCCGGGGCCATTTTGTTTGTCAGCGTGCCGGCGACGATCATCACGTCACTTTGGCGTGGAGAGGCGCGCGGGATGATACCGAGGCGATCGAGGTCGTAACGTGGCATGTAGGCGTGGATCATCTCGACAGCGCAGCAGGCCAGACCGAACGTCATCGGCCAAAGGCTGCCGGTGCGCGCCCAGTTGACCAACTTGTCCACGTTGGCGACGACAAATCCCTTGTCGGTGATTTCGCCAGTGATGCCTTTGATGACGGCATCCTGTGCGGGGCCAGGCGGCAGTGCGTCTTTGTTCCAGGCGAGATCAGTGGTTGTGGCGGGCATCGATGTCACTCCCAATCTAAGGCACCCTTGTTCCATTCATAGATGAACCCGACGGTCAAAACGCCAAGGAACCCCATCATGGACAGGAAGCCGAACAGACCGATCTCGGCGAGGCTGACCGCCCAAGGGAACAGGAAGGCCACTTCGAGGTCGAAGATGATGAACAAAATGGCCACGAGGTAGAAGCGCACATCGAACCGGCGGCGCGCGTCGTCGAATGCCTCAAAGCCGCACTCGTAGGCCGAGAGCTTCTCTGCGTAGGGCTTTTGGTGCGCGGCGAAGTGCGATCCCACGACCATGGCGAGGGCGATGATGGCGGCAATGGCGGAAAATATCAGGATCGGAAAGTAATCCGCGAGGATCGGTGCCATCGGTTCAGCCCTTCATGCCGCATTGCAACGCGGCGGACCTTAGTCGCATCGCCTGCGCAGTTCCAGAGGGCAAATCCGAACGAATTGACGTGTAATACGTCATTCTCTCTGGACAGATATATGGGAAGTTCCTGCGCTGCTGGCGCGAGTGACGGGGCTCGAACCCGCGACCTCCGGCGTGACAGGCCGGCGCTCTAACCAACTGAGCTACACCCGCAGCAGCAGGGCGCACGGTCTAGATCGCCGTGGCAGGCACGTCAAGCGGTGTGG
>CAIJTR010000054.1 GCA_903823665.1 uncultured Rhodospirillales bacterium | reverse complement strand
CTCACCGGGAAGCGGACCTCCCGGACGGCTGGACTGGGTGGAAAGCAGACGTCAGGCTGTGCGCGATTGTTGCTGGATAAGATCGAACACCTGTCTGGCTGCCGGAATGGCGATGAACTGCGGAGTCAGATCAAGTGAGGGCATCCAAACCGAGAAGCCTGCGCCGTTGAAGGCGAATAAAGAGGTTGGCGCGCCAAATCGCAGGGTTCCTTTACCACCAGCGCCTTCACTCACTTGCACCTGCGGCAACCTGTCCAGTTCCAGCGAGGTGAAGCTGCTCGAGGGGCGCCTTTTCAAGATTAGGATTCGGCGATTGGTCACCGCGTAACGGGTACCGCCTCTAAGCCAGGCATCTACCCAGAATCGACCAATGCTGAAGAACAGGCCGAAGGCGACGAACGGAAGTCCGAAAAGGGCGAAGCCACCGCCGGCGGTAGCCGCTCCAAACATCCAGAACACGACGAAGGCGCACCACAGAATGCTGAACGGGATCAGGAACGCATCCCTGCCTGTGAGTAAAACGCCTTCAGCAGGACGACCTGACCAGACCACACGCTCACCGGGGAGCAATCGGTCGGAAAACTCACCGTCGTTCATCGTTCCCCCAAGGCGTCGTACCCGACGGCACGCTAAGTGCGTCCAGCGACGTCTGCAATGGGTCGCGGGCGGTAATGAGATCGCTACCCGAAACTCTCCGTTCAGTCAGTAGGGCACTGATAGATGTGTGGTGCCGTTCAGAGTTGCCGAGGGCTAGGAATAAACACTAATAAGCTGTATATTGCATTCGGTGAAACGTAATATGGTGGTGCTCAGTGAGCGATGTTGGTCTGCTTGGTTGGATTACCCAGAGGCTGATCGCTCACGACCAACATGCCCGAGGATTGATCGCCAGAGTTCTGGGCGCATCAACGCAAAACCGACAATCCATCTACGCCGCCCTTGCCCACGAAGAGCTGAACGGGATCGCTCCCGACACAACGCTGGGCCAATCGGATTTCGATGCGGTCTGCGAACGAGCCATGCGGCTGCGTAACTGCCCGGCGTTGGAAATTATCTCTGCAGTTTATGGCAATGTTCCTGAGGGGTTTCTGGGCGCCCTTGCGCGGTGCGGTGCCGAGCCGCTCAAGCCGGACCATTATCAGCAGCTTTTTGAAATCTACAGCACACCGCAACCGGCGAAGCTCAACGCGCTCAAGTACGTTGACCAGATCACCCGCGCGGTGATGGACGTGATCGCAACGCTAGCCCCTGTGCTGTTGCACCCCAAAGTGGTCCGTTCAACCGCAGATTCAGCTGCCGCGAGCCAACTGAACGATGCCCTTGCGTGTGTACAGAAATTGAACTCCCAGGCCACCAACGAGGCCATCCAGGATGCCATCCGTCAGATGTCGGAAGCCGGGACCATCTCGTCCGTGCTGATGCGCTTCGCAAGGCGAGCGGATCAATTCCCCCCTCAGCCGCTCGTTGGTGTGGACGGCGTGCGGCCGTTGGACAGTGTGCCATTGCTGATCGCGGCTGGTCGGAAATACCAGAATTGCCTGCCCACGCACGTTAGCCGCGCACTGTTGGGTTTGGTGGCTTTCGCAGAATTCCAGGACGAAACGATCCTGGAGTTCAGACCCCTGTCAAATGGCGGCTGGCTGTTGGAAGATGTGCATGTTGAACAAAACGGTCGAGTGGCAGATGCGGACCGGGCAGCGGCTCAGGAACTGTGTGCACATCATGGGATCGCCCACGTCAGCCGCATTGGTAATCCTCCGCCAGGCTGGCGAAGCATGGAAAGTTTGTTCCGCCGCCATCATTGGGATGCCGCGTAGATTATTGAGTTACTCAATGCGGTGGCAATTGAGCGCGATCCAATCGCTGCGCTATCGCCGCCCAGCTAGTTCAAAGGCTTTGAGCAGCAACGCATTGTTGAGACCAGCGTCTCCGAATTCAAGGGCGCTGCTGCAGGGCTCGTAAGACGGGAACACACCCCGCGCGGCGTTCTCAGCGATCATGCGGGCCCTGAACAGGGCGCGGCTCGTGAGAATGGACAAAGTTCTTCGATCGTCCGCGTATTCTGGGCTCTCAATGTCCGCATTGGCGAATTTCTTCGCGTCGTATTTGGCGCTTACACCCTGTTCCAGGCCCAACCGCCAGAGTGGGCGATCATCCATGGCTACTGAGTACCAATAGAGCTTGAGATACTTCAGCAAGGCCGACTGGTTCATTCGCTTGTCGCTTATCGGGGCATAGGCCGCACGAGACCTGGGGCGTCGCTTCGCCGCCGGTGGCGTCTCTCTCAAGATAGCGCGAATGTCGCGAGCGATCTCCTCTGGCGACATGCATGCAGGGATAGCCAACACCAAGCTAGCAGGCTGGCCCGCGTCTTGCCATGAGCCCTCCATATAACTTTGAAGCCCCATGAGGGTGTCGGATGAAAAATTTTTTCCGGGCTCCAACAGCGCTAGCTTGGCGGCGTGTTGGGGCGGGCTTGTGTCGCTAAAGAGCGGCTGCCCCCTTGATGCCCACCAGTCCGTAAACGGAGCATCCCACACGTCGCCAAAGTCGTCGTAGACCGCCTGTACCATTTCAATATCCTGCGGAATTTTCGTGCTTTTTAGGGCTCTGGATAGATCGCCCTGGCACTCTCTGACCAGCCCGTAGCTGGGGCTAATCCGCAAATAGGCGAACCATAACTCAGCGATATTTTCGCGCGGGATCCAGTCGTGATGCGCCCAATCTGCCGCACGTACGAAGGGGTACGCCTCCTCGAATTCCGCCATGTTATAACTTTCCGACCTATTGACTCAAAAAGTTATACGACATATCTGCCGCCCCGTCGATGCAATCCTGCATCGACTGCAGGCCGACCAAGGAGTCCGCCACTTGACCTAGCAGGAGATACCATCATGGAAGCTATCGATACCCCTAACCGCCAATCCAT
>CAIJTR010000053.1 GCA_903823665.1 uncultured Rhodospirillales bacterium | reverse complement strand
TGTATTTCGGGTCGTAGCTCTCGATGATGTCGATGTTCTGGAACACCGCATCGGCGGTGCCGAGATACCATTGATCCTCTGACACGCGCTGGCTGGCGGGCAGAATGTCAAAGCTTTCGTTGCGCTCCGGCCGGAAGAAGTTCCAGCCGCGTTGCAAATGGCGGATGAGGCTGTGCGCCTTGTATTGGGTGGCCACCGCCATCCGCCTGATGCCGGAATTCAGCGCGTTGGAGAGCGCGAAATCAATGATGCGCAGCTTGCCGCCGAAATAGACGGCGGGCTTGGCGCGCACGTCCGTCAGCTCCATCAGACGGCTGCCTCTGCCGCCGGCCAGCACGTACGCCATCGCTTGCCGGGCAAGCGGTCCGCTGGACGGGGCAATCGGTGGCATGGGCGGCTCCTGTGATTGCGTTATTTTAACGTTACGCCGTCAAATCTGTACACGAAACGGTGCCGTGTCACCCGGCTTGATGGCGAAAATAGAGTGTCGCCAATGGGGGAACAAAGATCAGCGCGGAGGCGGGCTGGCCGTGCGAGGGGTTGGCCTCAGCCACAACGCCGCCAAGATTGCCGCACCCGCTGCCGCCATAGCCGGTGGCGTCGGTGTTCATGATCTCGTGCCATTGCCCGGTGAGCGGCAGACCCACGCGATAATCCGGGCGTGGGACCGGGGTGAAGTTGGTGATCATCAGGATGGGTGCGTCGCCCTCGGCCCCCATGCGAAGCCAGGCGATGACGGATTGTTCTGCATCGTCACCGACCACCCAGACGAAACCGGAAGGCTCGCAGTCGCGCGCATGGAGTGCGCCTTCGCTGCGGTGCAAGCGATTGAGATCACGCACACAATCCTGCACGCCGCGATGGGTGGCATAGTCCAGCACGTGCCAGTCGAGGCTTTGATCGAAGTTCCATTCGTCGCGCTGGGCAAATTCCTGGCCCATGAACAGCAGCTTCTTGCCGGGGTGCGCCCACATGAAGGCGTAGTAGGCGCGCAGGGTGGCGAATTTCTGCCAGTCATCGCCGGGGATGCGGGCGAGCAGCGAGCCTTTGCCGTGCACCACTTCGTCGTGACTGATCGGCAGGATGAAATTCTCGGAAAAGGCGTAGAGCAGGCCAAAGGTCAAATTATTGTGATGCCAGCGGCGATAGGCGGGGTCGAACGACAAATAGGCCAGTGTGTCGTTCATCCAGCCCATGTTCCACTTGAACCCAAAGCCCAATCCGCCGGCATCGACCGGGGCGGACACGCCGCCCCATGCCGTTGATTCCTCGGCAACCATGGCAACACCGGGGTGCAGGCCGTAGGCGAGGGTGTTGACGCGCTGGAGGAACGAAACGGCTTCAAGATTGGTGTTGCCGCCGTCTTTATTGGGCAGCCATTCGCCGTCTTTGCGGGAGTAGTCGAGGTAGAGCATGGAGGCCACGGCATCGACGCGCAGGCCGTCCACGTGGAACACGTCCAGCCAATAGAGCGCGGAGGCGGCCAGCGTGTTGGCGACCTCGTTGCGGCCGAAATTATAGATCGCCGTGTTCCAGTCCGGGTGAAAGCCCTGACGTGGGTCAGCGTGTTCATAGAGCGCCGTGCCGTCGAAATGGGCGAGGCCGTGCGGGTCGGTGGGGAAGTGGGCGGGCACCCAGTCGAGCAACACGCCAAGCCCTGCCTGATGCGCCGCATCGACGAGGCGGGCGAAACCGGCCTGATCGCCAAATCGCGCGGTGGGGGCGAACAGGCCGACGGGCTGATAGCCCCAGCTGGCATCGAGCGGGTGTTCGCTGACCGGCATGAATTGCAGGTGGGTGAAGCCCATACCTGTGGCGTAGGGGATCAGCTGCTCGGCGAGTGCGTCGTAGCTGAGGAAGGCGTTGCCACCGCCGCGTCGCCAGGAGCCGAGATGGACTTCGTAGATCGACATCGGCGAGGCCCGCTGGTCGATCTGGGCGCGGCGGGTGAGGAATTCGGCGTCTTGCCACTTATGGTGCTCGTCGGTGGCGACGATGGAGGCGGTGGAGGGGCGCAGTTCACCGGCTCGCCCGAACGGGTCGGCTTTGAGCGGCTGCAAGTGGCCGTCGGGGCCGAGGATTTCGTATTTGTAGATGGTGCCTGCGGATAGGCCGGGGGCGAAGATTTCCCACACGCCGCTGTCATAGCGCAGGCGCATTTGGTGGGTGCGGCCGTCCCAGCGGTTGAAATCGCCCACCACGGACACGCGCCGCGCATTCGGGGCCCACACGGCAAAATGCACGCCCGCAACACCTTCATGCGTGATCTCATGCGCGCCGAGCTTGCGATAAAGTTCGCGGTGGGTGCCTTCGCGCAGGAGGTAGTCGTCAGTGGAGCCGAGGACTGCGGCGAAGCGGTAGGGGTCGTCGAGCGTCCAGTCGCCACCCGCGTTGGCGGCGTGCAGGCGGTAGGAGGCGGGGCGGGCTGCGAGCTTGCCCTCAAAGAACCCGGCGGGATCGCGGCATGTGAGTGCTGCGGTGGTGCCGTCATTAAGCTCGGCTGTGAGCCGTTCAGCCCCCGGTACGAAGGCGCGCAGCATCACGCCGCCTTGCACGGGTTGCGGGCCGAGCAGGCCGAACGGGTCGAGGCAGCGCGCGCCGATAACGGCTGCGATCTGCCCTGGTGTTGCTTCTCCCTGAACGCTCATGTCGTTAGGGCACGATCAATTTTCTTTGATCCCTCACCTGAACTGCGTCATTGCGAGGCGCGTGAGCGCCGTGGCAATCCAGAGCGGCACCACGAAAATCCGCCGCGTTGCTCTGGATTGCCACGGCCCCACGAGGGGCCTCGCAATGACGGGCTGGGGTGTTGTGATTCCAAATCATCACAACGGGACCACCGGTTTCACCTGCCAGATGTTGTCGGCATATTCCCGGATCGAGCGATCCGACGAGAACCAGCCCACTTCTGCGGTGTTGATGACGCTGGATTTCCACCATGCGGTGGGTGTGTGCCACTTGGCCGCAACGCGGCTCTGGGCGGCGCTGAACGCGTCGAAATCGGCGCAGACCAGGAAGTGGTCGTGATAGGTGAGTGCGTCCACCAGATCACGATACCGGTCCGGCTCTCCCGGTGAGAACACGCCGGAGCGGATGGCATCGAGCACTTCGCGCAGCATGGGGGAGCCAGCGATGGTGGCCTCCGCATTGATGCCCTTCGCACGGCTGGCATCGACCTCGGCGGCGGTGAGGCCGAAGATGAAGATGTTGTCGTCCCCCACATGATCACGGATTTCGACGTTGGCACCGTCGAGTGTGCCGATGGTCAGCGCACCGTTCAGCGCCAGCTTCATGTTGCCGGTGCCGGAGGCTTCCATGCCGGCGGTGGAGATCTGCTCGGACAAATCGGATGCCGGGATGATCTGCTGGGCGAGGGAGACGTTGTAGTTCGGCAGGAACACAACTTTCAGCATGCCGCGCAGCATGGGGTCGTTGTTCACCACGCGGGCGACGTCATGGATCAGCTTGATGATCTGCTTGGCGCGGTGATAGCTCGCCGCTGCCTTGCCCGCGAAGATTTTGACGCGCGGGGCCCAGTCCCGCTCCGGATGGGCGCGCATTTCTGAGTAAAGGGCGACGACTTCGAGGATGTTGAGCAGCTGGCGCTTGTATTCGTGGATGCGCTTGATGTGGGTGTCGAACATCGCGTCGGGATCGACCTTGATGCCGAGCGTTTCGGTGATGACGCGACCGAGCGTGATCTTGTTGGCGCGCCTGATGCTGTGCAGGCGGTCATGCAGGGCGCTGTCTTCGGCATGCGCGGCGAGTTTGGAGAGCACGCCCGCGTCATCCATGATCTCAGGGCCGATGACATCGACGAGGCATTGCGTCAGCGCCGGGTTTGTCTCGAACAGCCACCGCCTAAAGGTGATGCCGTTGGTGACGTTGGTGATGCGGTCTGGGTAGAGCGTGTGGAGGTCGTGAAACACGCTCTCCTTGATCAACTCGGAGTGCAGCGCGGAGACGCCATTGACCTTGTGCGAGCCGAGGAAGGCGAGGTTGCCCATGCGCACGCGCCTGCCGCTTTGCTCGTCGATCAGCGAGACGGAGGATTGCAGGTGCCAATCATCGCGGCCGGCCTTGCGCAGCTTGGTGAGATGCTCGGCGTTGATGAGGTAGATGATCTGCATGTGGCGCGGCAGCAGGCGCTACATCAGGTTCACCGGCCAGGTTTCCAGCGCCTCCGGCAGCAAAGTGTGGTTGGTGTAGCTGAAGGTGGCTTGGGTGATCGTCCAGGCTTCGTCCCAGCCGAGGCCGTGCACGTCCAGCAGCAGGCGCATCATTTCAATGATGGCGATCGCGGGGTGGGTGTCGTTCAGCTGAATGGCGTTGTGGTCGGCCAGCGTGCGGACATCGCCGTGCTGGTGGATGTGGCGGAACATCAAATCCTGCAGCGAGGCGGAGGAGAAGAAATACTCCTGTCGCAGCCGCAATTCCTGCCCCTGCGGCGATTCGTCTGACGGGTAGAGCACCTGGCTGATGGCATTGGCACGCGACCGGCTGGCCAGCGCACCGATATGGTCACCGCGGTTGAAGGCGTCGAGCAAAATCGGCTCGGTGGTGCGTGACGACCACAGCCGCAGCGTGTTGACGTGGCGGCCGCGCCAGCCGACCACCGGGGTGTCATAGGCCACCGCTTCGATCGTCTCGCTCGGCACCCAGACATGGGCGGGGCCGTCATCCGGGTGGCCGCTGGGATCGACGGTGCCGCCGAAGCCGATGGGGAAGCTGACCTCGGGGCGGGCGAACTCCCACGGGTTGCCGAAGGCGAGCCAGGTTTCCGGGAATTCCTGCTGCCAGCCGTCTTTGATCTTCTGGCGGAACAGGCCGTGATTGTAGCGGATGCCGTAGCCGTAGGCGGCCACTGACAACGTGGCCATGCTCTCCATGAAGCAGGCGGCGAGGCGGCCGAGGCCACCATTTCCGAGTGCTGCGTCCGGCTCGATCTCGCGCAATGTGTTCAGATCCACACCCAGATCGTCCAGGGCGGCGCGCATTGGCTCCAGAATGCCGAGATTGTTCAGGCTGTCGAACAGCAGGCGGCCGATGAGAAATTCGAGCGAGAGGTAATAGACGCGCTTGGAGCCCTCGGCGTAGGTGGCGTGGGTGGAGGGCAGCCAGCGATCGACCATGCAATCGCGCACGGCAAACGCGGTGGCGACGAACCAGTCACGCGGGGTGGCGACCAGCGGGTCTTTGCCGACGGCGTAGGTCAGCTGGCTGAGAACGGCGCGGCGCAGGCTCGCCGCGTCATGTGCCACCGCGGGAGCCACCAAGGGCTGCGACTGAGGACCGTTTGGGCTGGTGGCGTTCGGGCTGGGCGGGGCGGCGGTGATCTCGTCCATCAGGCAAATCCTCGGTCAGGCTTTGGGGCGCGCGTTGTCTGGGCGGGTCGGCGTGGGCGTGTTGCGCGGACAAGACACCATGCCCGGCGGTGGTTTACCAGAAAACACATGTTGGTGTGTCAAATGGATGCGAGCGGAGAATGTTACCGCATTGTGAAGTCACGCGTTAGGCAACGAGCGACGACACGCCCATGCTGCATCGCAGCACATCATATCGGAAATTGCCAGATGCCCATATTCGCCTCGCCTGCGGCCCAGTTGCTGGGGCGTTTGCTCCTGGCCATCATCTTTATCATGGGCGGTCTGGGCAAAATCTCCGCCATGGATGGGACAATCGCCTATATCGCGAAGTCTGGGATGCCATTCCCAAGCATTGCCTATGGCGCGTCGGTGCTGATCGAGTTGGGCGGCGGTCTTGCGATCCTCGCGGGTCTGTTCACGCGGCCGGTGGCGTTTGTGATGGCGGTTTTCTGCGTTGTGACCGGCGTGATGTTTCACCTGGCCGTGGGCGATGGGCCAAACATGATCAATTTTTACAAGAACCTGGCGATGGCCGGCGGGTTCCTGCAGCTGGCGGCGGTGGGTGCCGGGGCTTGGAGCGTTGATGGGTGGCTGGCTTCGCGGTCGATCAAAACGCGCTGAACCCGTCATCAGCGGCGATGACCGCACCGTTGATGAAGCGGGCGGGCTCACCGGAGCAGAGCAGGAGCATCAGGCCGTCCAGATCATTCGCCTCCCCCAGCCGGCGACGGGGGAGGGAGGCGATAAGCCTACGGCCTGCCTCGGTTTCGATGAAGCCCTCGCTGATTTCGGTGGCGATGTAGCCGGGGCAGATGGCGTTCGTGTTGATGCCATGCCTCCCCCATTCACGCGCCATGGATTTCGTCATCTGCAGCATGGCGGCCTTGGACATGGAGTAGGTGGAGAGCTGGCCGAGCGGTTTCAGCCCGGCGACGCTGGCGATATTGACGATACGGCCGTCGATGCCGTGGACGATCATCTGGCGGGCGGCGGCCTGGGCCATGAAGAACGCCCCTTTGAGGTTGGTGCCCATCACCTCGTCGTATTCCTCCTCCGTCACGTCCTCAATGCGCGCCTGACGGCTGACGCCGGCGTTGTTGACGAGGATGCCGATGGGGCCGAGCTGCTTTTCAGCGACCACGGCGGCGGCCTGGATCGACTCGTAGGATGACACGTCGAGGCTGACGGTGATGGCCTCCGCCCCATCGGCGCGCAGTTCGGCCGCAAGTGCGGTCAGACGGTCCTGACGGCGGGCTGCCAGCACCATGCGAGCCCCGGCGGCGGCCAGAACGCGGGCGAAACGTGCGCCGAGGCCGGAGCTGGCACCGGTGACGAGGGCCACGCGGCCCATGATGCCAGAGGCGCTCATGCCACGACCCCGGTGCAAATCCTGTGCCGGGCGGCGTTGTATTCTGAGGTCAGGCGAGCCACCAGACCGGCGACCGGCAGGATTTCATGCACGGCACCGATGCCCTGGCCGGAGCCCCAGATGTCTTTCCAGGCCTTGGTGCTGCCCTCGCTGAAATTCATTTTGCTGGCATCACTCTGGGGCAGATTGTCGGGGTCAAGGCCGGCTTTGACCATGCTGGGCTTGAGGTAGTTGCCGGGTACGCCGGTGATGAGGTTGGTGTAGACAATGTCCGATGAGGCGGAGCCCACGATCATGTCCTTATAGGCAGGCTGGGCGTTGGCCTCCTCGGTTGCGATGAAGGCCGAGCCGATATAGGCGAGATCGGCCCCCATCGCCTGCGCCGCCAGCACGGCACCGCCATTGGCGATGGAGCCGGAGAGGATGAGCGGGCCGTTCCACCACGCACGGATTTCTTGAATGAGCGCGAACGGGGAGATGGTGCCCGCGTGGCCACCAGCCCCGGCGGCCACCGCAATGAGGCCATCGGCCCCCTTCTCGATGGCTTTGCGGGCGAAGCTGTCGTTGATGATGTCATGCAGCACGATACCGCCATAGGAATGGGCGGCGGCGTTCACCTCTGGTCGTGCGCCGAGGGAGGTGATGATGATGGGCACCTGATGCTTCACGCACATGGCCAAATCCGCCTCCAATCGCTCGTTGGAGCGATGGACGATCTGGTTGACGGCGAACGGGGCGGAGGGCGCTTCGGGGTGGGCTGCGTCATGCGCCGCAAGCTCGGTTTTGATGCGGATCAGCCATTCTTCGAGCACATGCGCGGGCCGGGCGTTCAGCGCCGGGAAGCTGCCGACGATGCCGGCCTTGCACTGGGCGATCACCAGATCGGGCGTGGAGATGATGAACAGCGGCGAGCCGATGACCGGCAGGCGGAGCCCGTTGAACAAGGCGGGGAGGGACATTGCGTGGCGTTTCCCGAGTTTGATTGGGCATGAAGCTGCCACGGGGCGGGGCGCGCACCAAGAGTGGAATTGACGTGTTGTTCTGGCTGCGGGCAGTGTGGGGCAAAATCAAACCGGCAATTCAACCAGGGAGAGATCGCGCGTGCCAGATGCAAGCCTGCCCCGCACGCCGCATCCGTGGGAGGCGATTTACCCTGCTGGCGTGGAGTGGGCCGCACCGATTGAAACCGGCACGCTTCCCGCCTTGCTCGACCGCGCCGCAGAGCGATTTGCGGATTTGCCTGCGCTGCGATTCCGCTCAACGCGGCTGAGCTATGCGGCATTTCGCGCGCGGGTGGACCGGCTGGCGGCGGGGCTGATTGCGGACGGGTTGAAGCCCGGCGATGCGGTGGGGCTGTTGCTGACCAACACGGCGTGGCATCCGATTGTATTCTTTGCGGTGCTGCGGGCAGGCGGGCGGCTGGTGCATCTCACCCCGTTGGACCCACCACGCGCCATTGCCCGCAAGCTGGCCGATAGTGGGGCTGGGATGCTGATCACCACCGATCTGCCTGCCGTGCTGCCGACCGCGGAGCGATTGCTTGCCGAGGGGGCGTGCGCGCGGCTGTATGTGGCGGCGGATGCGGTTTGGGATGATGCGTCTGCTGCCTCTGGCATGCCGGATGCGCAGCCGCTTGCCGTGTGGCCGGTTGTGGTGCCGGGGGATGTGGCACTGCTGCAATACACCGGCGGCACGACGGGCCTGCCGAAGGCTGCGATGCTGAGCCACGCGAACCTCACGGCTGCGGTGTCGATGGGGCAGGTTTGGGCATTGGGCCAGGGAACGGCGTTGCAGCCGGGCGACCGGGTGATTTGCGTGCTGCCGTTGTTCCATATCTTTGCACTGACCAGCGTGTTGCTGCGCTCGCTGTCCGGTGGGGCGGAGATTTTGCTGCTGGCGCGGTTCGAGGTGGCGGCGGTGCTGCGCGCGATTGAGCAGGACCGTGCGACGGTGTTCCACGGCGTGCCCACGATGTGGACGGCTTTGGCCAATCATCCCGGCATTGATGCGTGCGATCTTTCCAGTCTGCGTCTGGTGTTTTCCGGTGGGGCACCGCTGCCGATGGAGGTGGTGGACCGGTTGGAGGCATTGACCGGGCATCGGCTGACCGGTGGGTGGGGGATGACCGAGACGTCGCCGGTGGGCTGCACGCTGGTGCCGGGGCGGCCGTACGGTCCCGGTGAAATCGGCGTGCCGTTGCCGGGCATTGAAGTACGGATAGTGTCGCTGGATGACCCGCATATTGTGCTGGGGGCGGAGGCGACGGGCGAGATTGCCATTCGTGGCCTGAATGTGATGCAGGGTTATTGGAACCGGCCGGATGAGAATGCGGCGGCGTTTGTGGATGGGTTTTTCCTCACCGGCGATGTTGGCCACATGACGGCCAAGGGCAGCTTTGTGCTGGTGGATCGCAAGAAGGACATGATTTTGTCCGGCGGGTTCAATGTGTATCCGCGGGTGATCGAGGACGCGATTTATGAGCACCCTGATGTGGCCGAGGCCGGGGTGATTGGCGTGGCTGATGCGTATCGCGGGCAATCCGCCAAGGCGTTTGTGGTGATGCGGCCGGGGGCTGCGCCATTGACGCTTGAGGCGCTGCGCTCATTTCTGTCCGAGCGCATTGGGCGGCATGAATTGCCGGCGGCGCTTGAACTGCGTGACAGCCTGCCGAAAACCCCGGTGGGCAAACTTTCCCGACTACAACTGGCCACTTTGCCTGCACAGGAGCCCTAGATGGATTTGTCGTTCACCGCCGAGGAGCGCGCGTTTCGCGCCGAGTTGCGCGATTTCTTCCACACCGCCGTGCCGGATCGCATCAGGCGTAAGCTGCGGGAGGGGCTGCACGCCTCAAAGGAGGAGCAGGTAGAGGCGCAGCGCATTTTGAATGCGCGCGGGCTTGCTGTGCCGCATTGGCCGGTGGAATGGGGCGGGCAGAATTGGAGCCCGATTCAGACGTATATTTATCAGGACGAGTTGCAGCAGGCCTCCGTGCCGTCTCCGCTGCCGTTCAACTGTTCGATGGTGGGGCCGGTGATTGCGGAGTTCGGCTCGCAGGTGCACAAGCAGCGGTTTCTGGCGCGGGCGGCCAATCTGGATGATTGGTGGTGTCAGGGTTTCTCTGAGCCTGGGGCTGGATCGGATCTGGCATCCCTGCGCACGGCGGCGGTGCGCGATGGCGATCATTTCGTGATCAACGGGCAAAAGACGTGGACGACTTTGGGCCAATATGCGGATTGGATTTTCGTCCTCGCCCGCACCGATATGGCGGCGAAGAAGCAGGAGGGTATTTCGTTCATCCTGGTCGATATGAAAACGCCGGGCATCACGGTGCGGCCGATTCAGACGATCGACGGCGGCGTTGAGGTGAACGAGGTGTGGTTCGACGATGTGCGGGTCCCGGCGGAGAACCTTGTTGGCGAGATCAACAAGGGATGGGATTACGCGAAGTTTCTGCTCGGCAACGAGCGGACCGGGATTGCGCGCATCGGCATCTCCAAAGCGCGGCTGCTGCGCATTCGCGAGCTGGCGGCGATGGAGCATGTGGGCGAGATCCGGCTGATCGACGATCCGAAGTTCCGCGAGAAGCTGGTGAATGTGGAAGTGGAGCTGAAGGCGCTGGAGATGACGCAGCTTCGCGTGGTGGCGCAGGAGAAATATCTGCCGCGCGGCAAGCCGAACCCGATGAGCTCGGTGCTGAAAATCAAGGGCAGCGAGCTGCAGCAGGCGACGACGGAGCTGATGATGGACGTGATCGGCCCTTACGTGGCCCCGTTCTTCACCGAGGAGGAGTTGGAGTTCCGCAACGAGCCGCCGATTGGCCCGGATGATGCGGCAACGGCGGCCCCGATGTATTTCAATATGCGCAAGGTTTCGATCTATGGCGGATCGAACGAGATACAGCGCAATATTCTCGCCAAAGCTGTGCTGGGGTTCTGATTTATGGATTTTGACCTTTCTGACGACCAGCGCCTGCTGAAAGATTCGGTGGACCGGTTGGTGGCCGATATTTACGGCTTCGAACAACGCAAGGCGCTGCTGGCCTCAAGCGATGGCTGGAGCCGGGAGAATTGGGCGAAGTTTGCCGAACTCGGCCTGCTGGGGGCGAACTTCGCTGAACAGCACAACGGCTTTGGCGGTGGCGCGGTGGAGACGATGCTGATCGCGCAGGCGTTCGGCCGGGGGTTGGTGGTCGAGCCGTATCTGGCCACCGTGACGCTCGCGGGCGGGTTGTTGCGCCATTGTGGCGTTGCTTCGTTGCAGGACGAATATCTGCCGCGCATTGCTGCTGGTGAAGTAACGATGTGCTTTGCGCATCATGAGCGGCTGGCGCGCTACAATCAGGATTATGTTTCGGTCTCGGCTACGCGCGCTGGTGATGGCTGGCAGATCAATGGCGAGAAAAGCCTCGTTCTGCATGGGGCGACGGCGGACAAGATTATCGTCTCGGCTCGGATTTCCGGGGCTGTGACGGATGCTGGCGGGATTGGGTTGTTTCTGGTGGATGCGGCCGGTTTGCAGCGGCGCGGCTATGCCACGCAGGACGGTCAGCGCGCCGCCGAGATCAGCTTTAGTGCCACGCCTGCAGAAGCGGTGCTGAGCCTGGATGCGCATGGGGTGATTGCACAAACCATTGATGAGGCTTCAGCCTTTCTGTGTGCCGAGGCGGTGGGAGCGATGGAGGATATGCACGCCACCACCATCGACTACATGAAAACCCGCAAGCAGTTCGGTCGTGCAATCGGTGAGTTTCAGGTGCTTCAGCATCGCGCGGTGGACATGCTGGTGGAGCTGGAACAGGCGCGCAGCATGTCGCTCTATGCCACGATGATGTCGAGCGAGACGGATGCTGCTGAACGCAGCCGCGCGATTTCAGCCGCCCGTGTGCAGATCGGCACCAGCAGCCGCAAGCTGGGGCAGGAGGCGATCCAACTGCATGGCGGCATTGCCATGACGATGGAATACAAGGTCGGCCATTACTTCAAGCGGCTGACGATGATTGAGAAGACGTTTGGCGATACGGAGTCGCATCGCGCGCGGCTGGTGGCGGCGGGGACGGCTTTTTAAGCTCGTCCCCCGGATGCTCAATCCATAGCGCAAATTGTAAGCTTGCGGCCTGCCAACAACGGCGCGCTTCCTTCGGCAACTTTGGGCATGCGAGGGTTGGCGCGGTGGGCCTTCACGGCGTTCATGTCTTTGTAGATTTCGACGAGCATGATGCGGGTGAGGTCGGGGGTGCCGTCTTCGGACAGAGGTTGCAGCACGTCGAACGCAAGGCATCCGGGCTCTTCCTCAAGCGTGGCCTTGGCATGGGCGCGGATATGGGCGTTGAAGGCGTCGAAGCAGCCGGGTTTTGGGGTGAATTCGACGATGATGCTGATGCGAGACATGGCTTGATCCCTGTTATGGTTGCAGCGATGCTGACACCAACATGCCGGATCGGCAACGGGAGGGGCAATGGAAACGATCGAAGCTGATTACGTGGTGGTCGGTGCCGGCTCGGCCGGATGCGTGCTGGCGGCGCGGTTGAGCGAGGACCCTTCGGTGCGGGTGGTGGTGCTGGAAGCCGGTGGTCCCGACAGCAACCCGTGGATTCATATTCCGCTTGGCTATGGCAAGACCATTGCCGATCCGAAAGTGAATTGGTGTTACGAGACGGAGGCGGAGCCGGGCACGCGCAATCGGCGCATGCTGTGGCCGCGCGGCAAAGTGCTCGGCGGCAGTTCTTCGATCAACGGCATGTTGTATGTCCGCGGGCAGTCCGCTGATTACGACCATTGGCGGCAACTCGGAAATTCCGGTTGGGCGTGGGAGGATGTGCTGCCGTATTTCCAGCGCTCCGAGGGGCGCATTGGGGCGGACCCGAGCGGGCTGCACGGGCGCAAAGGTGCTTTGGCGGTCAGTGACATCACGGACCGGCACCCGCTTTGCGAGGCGTATGCGCAGTCCGCTGCTGAACTTGGCATTCCGCGCACGGATGATTTCAACGGGCCGCATCAGGAGGGGGTTGGGTATTATCAGCAGACCTCAAAGAACGGCTTGCGGATGTCTGCCGCGAAGGCGTTTTTGAAGCCGGCGATGAAGCGGGCAAATCTGCGGGTGATCACCAATGCGCTGGCCGAGCGCGTTTTGTTCGCCGGCACGCGCGCGACGGGGGTGGCGTTTTCGCAAGGCGGTGTGAGCCAGGTGGTGCGGGCTTCGCGGGAGGTGGTGCTGTGCGGTGGGGCGATCAATTCGCCACAGTTGCTGATGCTGTCAGGCATTGGGCCATCGGCGCATTTGGCGGAGATGGGGATTGAGACCCTGCATGAGCTGCCGGGCGTGGGGCAGAATTTGCAGGATCATTTCCAGGTGCGTTTCGCCTATCGCTGCACGCAGCCGATCACGGTGAACGACATTATGACGAGCCGGGTGCAGATGGCGAAGGTGGGGCTGCAATTTCTGCTGACGCGAGCGGGGCCGCTGTCGATCAGTGCTGGGCAGATTGGCATTTTTGCCAAAACGCGGGCGGATTTGCCAGAGCCGGATATTCAGTTTCATTTCATCATCTTCAGTGCGGATCGCCCGGCGGAGGGGCTTCACAAGTTCTCAGGCTTTACGCAAAGTGTGTGTCAGTTGCGGCCGGAGAGCCGGGGCGAGATACGGCTCAAATCGGCCGATCCGAAGGTGCATGCAGCGATCTTCCCGAATTATCTGTCGGCGGAGACGGATTGCGAGGTGCTGCTTCAGGGGTTGAAGCTGTCGCGTGCGTTGGCGGCTCAGCCGGTGATGAGCAAGTATATCGCCAGCGAGTATTTGCCGGGGGAGAGTGTGCAGGGGGATGATGCGCTGCTGGATTATGCGCGGGCGTATGGTGGGACGATCTATCATCCGTGCGGTACCGCGCGCATGGGCCAGGACGAGATGGCGGTGGTGGATGATCAGTTGCGGGTGCGTGGGGTGACGGGGCTGCGGGTGGCGGATGCCTCCATCATGCCGACGCTGGTTTCCGGCAACACCAATGCGGCGTGCATTATGATTGGTGAGAAGGCGGCGGATTTGATGCGGGACCGGGTTCTGGCGCGGGCTTGATCGCGTTTTGAGGCGGGAGCAAACTGCCGCAAAATTTGGGGATAACGCATCATGAGCGAAGCTTGCATCGTTGGTTGGGCGCACAGCAAATTCGGCAAGGCTGAGGAGCCAGACATTGAAAGCCTGATGGGTGTGGTGGCCCGCGCGGCGATTGAGGATGCGGGCGTGGCCCCGTCTGAGATCGACGGCGTGTTTGTGGGCGTGTTCAACAACGGCTTCTCCAAGCAGGATTTCCCGTCCTCGCTGGTGTTCCAATCGGTGCCGGAGCTGCGGTTCAAACCGGCCACGCGGTATGAGAATGCGTGTGCGACGGGGACGGCGGCCGTGCATGGCGCGCGCGATTGGATTGCGGCCGGGCGTGGGCGGATAGCACTTGTGGTGGGGGCGGAGAAGATGACGGCCACGCCCACTGCGGTGGTGGGTGATATTCTGCTCAATGCCAGTTATCGCGCCGAGGAAGGCGATATTCCCGCCGGGTTCGCGGGCGTGTTTGGGCGGATCGCGGAACGGTATTTCCAGAAATACGGCGATCAATCGGACGCGCTGGCGGCGATTGCGGCGAAGAACCATGCCAATGGCGTGGACAATCCGTATGCGCAGATGCGCAAAGATTTGGGCTACGCGTTTTGCCGCGAGGTGAGCGAGAAGAACCCGTATGTGGCCCCGCCGCTGAAGCGGACGGATTGCTCTCTTGTCTCCGATGGTGCTGCAGCCTTGGTGCTTGCCGACGAGGAGACGGCGCGGGCGCTGGGCAAGGCGGTGGCGTTCAAGGCTGCGGTGCAGGTGAATGATTTCATGCCGCTGTCGCGCCGTGATCCGACATCGTTTGAGGGTGCTGCCTTGGCGTGGAAGCAGGCGTTCGGCGCGGCGGGGATTGGGCTTGGCGATCTTTCGTTTGTGGAGACGCATGATTGTTTCACGGTGGCCGAGTTGCTGGAATATGAGGCGATGGGGTTGACGGCACCGGGCGAGGGCAAGCGCGCGATTTTGGAAGGCTGGACGGCGAAGAGTGGGAAGTTGCCGGTCAATCGTTCCGGTGGGTTGAAATCGAAGGGCCATCCGATTGGGGCGACCGGCGTTTCGATGCACGCAATTGCGGCGATGCAGTTGACGGGTCAGGCGGGGGATATGCAGTTGCCGCGGGCGGATATTGCCGGTGTGTTCAACATGGGCGGCGCTGCGGTGGCGAATTATGTGTCGATTTTGGAGCGGTTGTCCTGACCGTGATTCCCACTGCCAATCTGGCGAGTTTGCTGCTGAACACTGCAACGCGTCTGCCAGATCTCCCGGCTGTGATCCATGGCGATTGGGTGCGCAGCTGGGGTGAGATGGCGGGGCGCGTTCGTGCGGCTGCTGGTGCTTTGGTGGCGCGGGGGATTGTGAAGGGTGATCGCGTGCTGGTGCATGCGCGCAACTCGGCTTCGATGTTCGAGACGATGTGGGCGTGCTGGATGGTGGGGGCGGTGTTTGTTCCCACCAATTTCCGGCTGACGCCCACAGAGATTGCGTATCTGGCGGAATCTTCTGGCGCCGTCTTGCATGTCTTTGATCGCGAGTTCGCGGGGCATGCGGAGGCGGCGACTGGGCCTGTGGTGCGGGCGCAGCTTTGGATGGATGATTGGGACGAGCTGGCGCTGTTCGGGCAGCCTTTGGCCCGTCCGGTGGATGTGGACCGCGATGATTGTTGCTGGTTCTTTTATACGTCTGGCACCACTGGGCGGCCCAAGGCGGGCATGCTGACGCATGAGCAGATGGCGTTTGTGGTGAACAATCATATTGCCGATCTGATGCCGGGGCTTTCGGAGCATGATGCTTCGTTGGTGATCGCACCCTTGTCGCATGGCGCGGGCGTGCATGCGCTGAGCCAAGTGGCGCGGGGCGTGGTGAGCATTCTGCCGGTGGGTGAGCGGTTCGATGCTGATGAGCTCTGGCAACTTGTGGCGCGGCATCGGGTGAGCAACATGTTCACGGTGCCCACGATCATCAACATGCTGTGCCGGCATGAGGCGGTGGATCGGTATGATCATTCTTCGCTGCGGCATGTGGTTTATGCGGGAGCACCGATGTATCGGGCGGATCAGGTGCATGCGCTGACCAAGTTGGGCCGCGTTTTGGTGCAGTATTTCGGGCTTGGTGAAGTGACCGGGAATATTACGGTGCTGCCGCCTTCGTTGCATAGTATTGAGGATGGTCCGGCGTTTCCGACCGGCAGTTGTGGCTATGCGCGGACGGGGATGGAGATTGCGATTTTGGCCCCGGACGGGTCGCATCTGCCGCCGCTTTCGACGGGTGAGATCTGTGTGCGTGGGGCTGCGGTGTTTGCCGGGTATTTCAACAATCCTGAGGCGAACGCGAAGGCTTTCGCGCATGGCTGGTTTCACACCGGCGATTTGGGGCATTTGGATGAGCGCGGGTTTCTGACCATTACGGGCCGCGAGAGCGATATGTATATCTCCGGCGGATCGAACGTGTATCCGCGTGAGATTGAGGAGATTTTGCTGACCCATCCGGCGATTGCGGAGGCTTGTGTGGTGGGCGTGCCGGATGAGAAATGGGGTGAGAGCGGCGTGGCGGTGCTCGTCATTCATCCAGGCCACAGCATCAATCTTGGCGAATTGCTGAAGCATATGGACGGCAAGATTGCCAAGTATAAGACGCCGAGCCGGGTGGTGGTGTGGGAGAGCCTGCCGAAATCGGGTTACGGCAAGGTGGTCAAGCGCGACGTGATAAGGCTGCTTGCACCGTAGCGGCGGCGCGCTTTCCTTCATTCCACGCACCCGCAACGGTGCCTGCGAGGCCGTCGGTGGCGGTGGCTTCTCCGGCGATGATGAGCCTGCCATCGGCGAGCGGGGCACCGAGGATGGCGCGATCACCGGCGTGGCCAGGGCGGGCGTAGGCGTAGCTGCCGCCGTGCCATTCGTCTTCGCTCCAGTTGCTGACAATGGTTTCGCCGAATGCTTTGTCGGCTGTGTTGCCGAACCAATGGCGCAGGCGAGTGCGGACGAAGTCGAGTGTGGCGGCCTCGCCCTCGCGGGAGAGTGCCTGTGCCGGCGGGCCACCGATGAAGATGACGGCGTGATCGGCCCCGCCCGGCCAGGCGATGCAGGACATCATCGGCTCGTCGCGTTCGATGCGGGCGGTGACACTTTCATCGGGGCGCAGGCCCAGCCGCTCTGCCCCTGAGGCGCGCAGGGCGATTTTGGTGAGTGTGCCCATGGGCAGGCCTTCAGTGCTGATCGGCAAAGATGGCGTGAGGGCGATGCGGCTGAGGGCTGCGGTGGAGACCGTGACGATGCAGGCGGATGCTTTGATGCTGCCGTGATCGGTTTTGGCGGTGATGCCGTCCCTCCAATCGATGGCGCGGACGGGCACGCCGAGGTGGACGGGGCCGGCTCTGCGGCCGAGGCTGCGCTCGACAAACGCGCCGATGCCGCCTTGCAGGGCGAGGTTTTGGCCTTCGAGCGCGTTGATGCGCCAATCGACGACGCTGAAATCGCGCGGGTCGGCGGCGGCGATTTGGCAGGCTTCCCAGGCTTCGATGCTGGCGGTCCAGGGATCGGCGCGAAGGCTGTCGATGGCGGAGGCCAAGGCGATGTCGCGTGGGGCGGCGCTGGCGGTTTGGTCGAAGCGCTCCCATGCGGCGGCGCGGTTGGCGAGTTCGCTGGCGGTGGCTGGGGTTTGGCCAATGAGGACGCGGCGGGTGCGCACGGCGTCACTGTCGATGATGGTGGCGTGGTCTTCTCGGGCGAGGGCGACAAGCGGGTTGCGGGCAGCATCGTGCAGCCAACTGGCCCCGAGGTCGAACGCGTCAGAGCCAAGCATGACGGTGCGGGCGCGGCCGCCGATGCGGGCGGAGGCCTCGACAATGAGGTATTCGATGCCGGCGGCGCGCAAGTGGGACGCGGCGGAGAGACCGGCCACGCCGGCGCCGATGATCAGAACGGGAAGCTGTGGCAATCAGGCCTCTTGGTGCAGGAGCAATTCGGCTGTCATCAGAACCGGATTGGCCCCACGCAGCAGGCGGCCCTCGTACATCTCGCCGAGGTAATTGACCAGGGCGATGTCGATGCGTGAGGCGTGCGGCGTGACTTCGCCGGAGCGGATGAAAATTTCGGTGGCGAATGGTTCGGCGGTGCGGCCGTCGTCGAACGCAGCACCGATGATGCTGGCGACGCCGCCGCGGATGGTGGCTCGGGCGATGTTATGGTCGGCGCAGAGTTGTTCGAGTGCTGCGCTGATGTCCTGATTGGGGCGCAGACGGATGGCGAGGTGGTCACCTTGGCCGGTGGTTGGCTCTGGGGCGAACAGGGTGAAGTTCGTTTCTGGGTCGTGGCGCGCGGTGAAGGCGGCGTTGGTTGTAAGCCACGCCTGGGTTGCAATTGGTTGAGCAATGAGTGCGAGGTCGGGCAGGACGTGGCCGCCGCTTTTGGTGCCGTCTGCCTCTGTCCAGAAGCCGTGGCAGTGCAGCCAGGGCTCGCCGTTGCGGGTGCCGTAGGTGATGCGGGCTTCGTCGAGTTGGGTGATGCCGGGGGGGGCTCGGGTGTCGCTGTAGAAGGCGGCGTGGTCCGGCGTTTTGGCGAGTGCCGGGATGACGTAGTTGAACGGGCCGAAGCCACCGCCTGTGAGGTGCAGGACGGCACCGGGGCAGCGGCCGACAGCGTTCGCCACAGCGTCGAGCAGCGTCTGGCCGCGTGGCAGGGTGAGGGCGTGTTCCTGCACGTTGGTGGGCACGACGGCGGCGCGCGGCTGTGGCTCTGGCCCTGGCATGATGATGCGGCGGGTGGGGTTCATGCGGCTGGTGCCTCGGGGTTGAATTGCGGCCACCTTGCTGCAACTCTTTGGGCATGAGCACAAACCCACTCTTCGCACCTTGGCCCGCCCCGTTCGGAGCGCCCCCTTTCGACCTTATTCAGCCGGAGCATTTCGTGCCCGCGTTCGAGGACGGGATGCGGCGGCATCTTGATGAGATCGACGCGATTGTGGGCGATCCGCAGCCGGCTGATTTCGCCAACACCATTGTGGCGATGGAGCGGGCGGGGCGATTGCTGGGGCAGGTGAGCTCGGTTTTCTTCAACCTCAATGCCAGCAACGGCAGTGATGCGCTGCGGGCGGTTGATACGGAAATGGCACCGAGACTGGCGGAGCATGGCATGAAGGTGTCGCTCAATCCTGGCCTGTTCGCACGGGTGGCGGAGGTTTATGCGCGGCGCGCGACGCTTGGGCTGGACGCGGTGCAGATGCGGCTGCTGGAGCGGACGCATTTGGGCTTCATTCGCAGCGGGGCCGGGCTGGACGAGGCGGCGCGGGCGCGGATGAGCGAGATTTCGCAGCGTCTGGCGGTGCTGCACACGCAGTTTGGCCAGAACGTGCTGCATGACGAGAAGGACTGGGTGTTGCATCTGGCTGAGGCTGATTTGGCGGGCCTGCCGGATTTCGTGCTCGAGGGGCTGCGTCAGGCGGCGGTGGAGCGTGGCTTGGATGGCCATGTGGTGACGCTGTCCCGTTCGTTGATCGAGCCTTTTATGATGTTCTCGCAGTCGCGTTCGTTGCGCAAGCGGGCGCATGCGGCGTGGGTGGCGCGCGGGTCGCATGCGGGGGCGCATGACAACCGGCCGCTGATGCCGGAGATTTTGGCGTTGCGGGCGGAGCGGGCGCGGCTGTTGGGGTATGCGAATTTCGCCGAGTTCCGGCTTTCGGACATGATGGCGGGCAGACCCGATCGCGTGGCGGGGCTGACCGGTGAGGTGTGGGACGCGGCTTTGCGCAAGTTCGGCGTGGAGCGCGAACAGCTTCTGGCCGAGGCGCGGGCGGATGGGTTGAACGAGGGGCTGGAGGCTTGGGACTGGGCGTTTTACGCCGAGCGGGTGCGCAGCCGGCATTATGCGATCGATGCGGCGGAGGTGAAGCCTTACTTCGTGTTCGAGAATATTCAGCGCGCGGCGTTTGACACGGCGGGCAAGCTGTTCGGGATTTCGTTCGTGCCGCGGCCGGATTTGCCGGTCTATCACCCGGATGTGGTGATTTATGATGTGCAGGAACACGGCCAGCACATGGGGCTGTTTGTTTCGGACCCGTTTGCGCGGGCGGATAAGCGCTCGGGCGCGTGGATGAGCAGCTATCGGGATCAGGAAAATCTCGATGGGCCGGTGACGCCGATCATTGTCAACAACAACAATTTCGCCAAGGCGAGCCCGGCGTTGTTGAGTTTTGATGATGCGGAGACGCTGTTTCATGAGTTTGGGCACGCGCTGCATGGGCTGTTGAGCCAGGTGCGGTATCCGTCACAATCCGGCACGTCGGTGCGGCGGGATTTTGTCGAGTTCCCTTCGCAGATCATGGAACATTGGTTTGCCGCACGGGAGAATTTGCGCGAGTACGCGCGGCATCATGCAACCGGTGAGCCCATTCCGGATGCGTTGATCGACAAGCTGCTGGCGGCGCGGAATTTCAATCAGGGGGCAGCGTCGCTGGAATACACGGCGTCGTCGATGCTCGATATGCAGTTGCATGAGCATGATGATCCGGCATCGCTGGATATTGAGGCGTTTGAGCGCGAGACTTTGGCCGCCATGGGAATGCCGGCGGAGATCGGGGCGCGGCACCGGCCTTCGCATTTCCAGCATATCTTTGCCGGTGGCGGGTATGCGGCGGGGTATTACTCGTATTTGTGGGCCGAGGTGCTGGATGCCGACGGGTTTGAGGCGTTCGAGCAGTCGGGCGATTTGTTCGATCCGGTGATGGCGGGGCGGCTGCGCACGGTGCTTTCGGCGGGCGATACGCGTGACCCGATGGAGCTTTATGTGGCGTTCCGGGGGCAGGAGCCGGGGACGGCGGCGTTGATGCGCAATCGGGGTCTGGCGGCGGCGGCCTGATGGATTACTGGAAGAAGTATTTCATGAAGCCCCCGGTGGCGAGGACGGCGATGACGAAGCCGATCATGGTGATGGTACTTGGGAGTTGTGAGACGCGGCCCTTGAGTTCGGCGACATCGACACGGAGCTGATCGACGCCCTTTTTGAGGTCGGAGACGTCGGCCTTGGTTCCGTCGAGACGTTCGGACATCCCGCCCATCCGGACCGACATTCCCTCCACGCGCACCGACATTCCCTCCATGCGCGCCGCCATGCCGTCCATACGATAGAATATCAGGAATGGGTTAGAGCAACGCCCGACCAGATTGAACCGTTCCGGTGCAATCTGGTCGGCGCTAAGTTGCTCTAGAGTCATATGTTTCTAGAGCACGAACTTTCGACCAGATGATTCCATCTGGTCGAAACGTGCTCTAGTGAGGCATCAACAAAGCGGGTGGGGAGGTTTTGGAGTGACGCCGTAAAAGGTACGACGCCCGAGCGCGGCGCACCATGCGTCATTTTAACTTGCATTATGATGACGGATGTGTCATACAAAATAACTCATTCTCTGACACAGGAACCTCGCCCCGATGACCGCCTCTCGTTCTCCCGCAACCTCAGATCCGATGGCGGCACTCTGCCTCATTGGCGGAGCTGTGCGCGGGGCCGGGGAGCTCAATCTTCTGCTGCAACTGATGTTCATCGCAACGTGCAGCCCCTTGCTCAAACACGCTCTGCTGGCCTGGATCGCCACGGAAGACCGTTATGCAGGCTTGGAGTTTGAGGAGGAGCCCGGCGTGATCGAGGCGGGCTGGGGCGGGCCGGACGGGTATTATCCTGCAAGGACGACTCCGCGAGGGCGTGTGGTGCTGTGGCGGCATGTGACGCGGTTTGGTCTCGCCGTGATCGTGCCTGTGGTGGTCGCACCACCAGTTTGTCTCTCGGGGCGTCCTGCGCCGAGGCCCGGTTGGAGCGTCACGCGGCTGTTGGCGCCGCTCTCATTTTTTCGCTTTTTTCGCGCGATTCGAGTGCCTCACCTCCGCACGCTCTAATCGTTTCGATATCGCAATAAAAATCGACCTGGTTTCACTCCGCGGCCATGCTGAGGGTGTTGAGGCCGAAGGCACGGGCAAGGAGTTCGTAGCTGCGCAGGCGGGCGGATTTGTCGTGCATGGTGGTGAGGACGGCGATTTCCTCCACGCCGCATTCGGTGGCCAGCGCGGTGAGGCGTGCGGCGACCGCGTCCGGCGTGCCGTAGTAGGCGCGTTCGCGGGTGCGGGCGATTTTGGCGCGCTCGGCGTCCGTCAGGGGCGTGGCGGCGGCTTCCTCGGGAGATGGCAGGGCGGTGTAGACGCCGCGATCCCGACCGAGACGCCAGATGGCGCGGGACATGAAGTGGTGGTCGGCCTCTTCCTGGGTGGCGGCGCACATGGCCCAGACGGTGATGGCGGGCATGGGATCAGGGAAGCGGGCGCTGGGTTTGTAAAGCGTGCGATAGGTGTCGATGGCTTCGGCGGCGCCGGTCCCATCGGTGATGAAATGGGCGAAGCAGTAAGGCAGGCCGAAATGGGCGGCGACCTGGGCCCCGTAATCGCTGCTGCCGAGAATCCAGGGCTCGGGCGAGGTGGGCCCCTGCGGTTGGGCGATGACGCTGCGGAACGGGTGGCGCTCGACGAGGGGTTCGCCGGACACCCACGCCAGGAGGTCACGGATTTGGGCGGGGAAATTGTCGGCGGCGGACCCGGCATTGGGGTTGAGCGCGTGCGCGGTGAGGCCGTCAGAGCCGGGGGCGCGGCCGAGGCCCATATCGATCCGGCCGGGGGCGATGGCTTCGAGCACGCGGAATTGCTCGGCGACCTTGAGGGCGGCGTAATGGGGAAGCATCACGCCGGCGCTGCCGATGCGGATGCGGGTGGTGGTGGCGGCGATGGCGGCCATCAGGATTTCGGGCGCGGTGCCGGCCTGGCTGGCGGAGTTGTGGTGCTCGGCGACCCAGTAGCGGTGATAGCCGAAGCGTTCGCACGCGCGGGCCAGCGCCATCGACTCGCGAATGGAATCGGCCCCGTCGCGTCCGGTGACGATGGTGGACTGGTCGAGAACGGAGAGCCGCATGGTGCTGCCTTTCAGAAAGCCACGTGTCCAAATGTCGCGCGCAGGATCGCCCAGACAAGGCCGCCGACCAAGAAACCCACGAGGGTTCCGTTGATACGGACATATTGTAGGTCGGTGCCGACGCGCAGTTCCAGCCTTTCGGTGATGGTGCGGGCGTCCCAGCCGCCGATGACGCTGGCGATGAAGGTTTCCAGGCGCTCGCGGGCGGCGGGCATGAGGGGGGTGACGACGCTTTCCACACTGCGCTGCAGGCGGGCGCGGGCGGCTTGGTCAGAGGCGAGCAGGGTGCCGAAATTGGCGAGTGCGCCCTCGAACAGGGTGACGGTGTGGCCGGAGGAGCGTTTGGCGTCGGCCTCGATGGCCATGCGCAGGCGCGACCAGACATCGCTGATCCAGGCCTGAATGGTGTCGTGTGTCATCACCCGGCGCAGGGCCTGGCCGATTTCGGCGGCGCGTTTGGGCTCGGTTTCGATGCGGGCGATTTCCCGGTTGGCCCATTCGTCGAAGGCGGCGCGCAGGTCGGAGCCGTCGGCGTCCATCTTGGCGAGTTCGGCGTTGATCTGGGTGATGGCGCGGCGGGCGACCGTGGCCCCGATGGCCCAGCCGACGAGCTTGCCGCCCTGCTCGCGGACCCGCTGCTCGATGGCGTGGCGCAGGGCTTCCTCGCGCTCGCCGAGGAGTTTTTTGAGTTCGATGAGGATGAAACTGAACACTTCCTGGTGCCTGCCGCCTTCCATCAGGCCACGCAGGGCGCGACCGACAACGCGGCCCGCGGCTTCTCCGCCGAGGATGCGCGGAATGATGCGGCCGGCGACGCGGCGGGCACGGCCGTCTTCGATGGAGGCAAGCAGGCGCGGCATGAGGGCTGCGAGTGCTTCGGCGGCGGGGCGGGTGGAGGCGGGGTCGGCCAGGAATTTCTGCACAATGCCCGCGATGTCGAGCCGTTCGAGGGTGCGGGCGATTTCGGCTTCGGTGAAGACGTGACCCGCGACGAACCGGCCCAGTGCTCGGCCAAGCCGCTCCTTTTGGTTGGGGATGATGGCGGTGTGCGGGATGGGGATGCCGAGCGGATGGCGGAACAGGGCGGTGACGGCGAACCAGTCGGCAATGCCGCCGACGAAGCCTGCTTTTGCCGAGGCTTGGAGAAGTTCCGCGGGCCAGCCTTCCGGCAGGGCGTAGCTGGCGAGCGTGAGAATCGCCATCAGCACCAGCAACCCCGTTGCAAAGCGCCGATGTCGCCGCAGCCGCAGGCGCGCCGCGCGATCGGGGTCGTGGGGCTGGAGTATGGAATTCATGTCTGCTGCTACCATAGCGGGCTTTGCCGGGTAAACCGAGCGATGTTATACAGTAACAATGACAAACCCCCTCTCCGTCAGCGCCGGATTGGCATCGCGGCTGGCGCTGGCGGCGGCTTTGGTGTGCGCAATCTGGCTGGGCGTGTGGTGGGCGGCGTGATCCGGCTGGACGCGGTGAGCCTGATGCAGGGCCGCAGGCTGGCGGTGGAGCGGGTCACTGCCGTGTTCGGTCCGGGGCTTTCGTCGGTGGCTGGGCCGAACGGGGCGGGCAAAACCACGTTGCTGCGCGCGATGGCGGGGCTGCATCCGTTGGCCTCCGGGCGGATTGAGGGGCTGCCGCCGTCGCGGGATATTGCGCTGCTGCCGCAATCTGGCGGACTTGACCGACATTTTCCGATCACGGCACGGGAACTGGTGATCTTCGGGGCGTGGAGCCGGATTGGGCCGTTTGGGCGACTGGGTTCTGCGGACGCAACGCTGGTGGATGCGGCGATGGCGCGGATGGGGGTGGCGGGGCTCGGTGATCGCATGATCGCGGCACTCTCCGCCGGTCAGTTTCAGCGGGTGCTGTTTGCCCGGCTGATTTTGCAGAATGCCGGCGTGATCCTGCTCGATGAGCCGTTCACCGCGGTGGATGCGGCGACGGAGGCGGATATTCTGGATCTTTTGGCTGAGTGGGGCGGCGAGGGGCGGATTGTGGTGGCCGTGCTGCATGACCGCGAGATGATCCTGCAGCATTTTCCCACCACGTTGCTGATGGCGCGTGAGGCGGTGGCGTTTGGGCCGAGTGTTGCGGTGTTGTCGGAAGCCAATCGCAGGACCGCCCGGCTGTTGTCGGAGCGCTGGATGGGGCTGGCGGCGTGAGCCTGCTCAATCTGGTGACTGAGCCGTTTTCGTTCGGCTTCATGCGCCGGGCGTTGGCCGGGTGTTTGGCATTGAGCGTGGCGGCCCCTCCGCTGGGCGTATTTCTCGTGATCCGGCGAATGAGCCTGACGGCGGATGTGTTGCAGCATGGCATTTTGCCCGGCATCGCGGTGGGGGCCGTGTTTGGTGGGTTGTCGATTGTGTGGATGGGGCTGGGCGGGCTGATCGCGGGGCTTGCGGTGGCGCTGCTGGCGAGCCTGCTCACGCGGGCGACGGATGGGCGGGAGGACAGTCAGTTGGCGGGGGTTTATCTCGTGGCGCTGGCGGCGGGTGTGGCGATTGCGGCGCGGGAGCGGGGGATTGATCTCACGCATCTGCTGTTCGGCAGCGTGCTTGCGGTGGACAATGCGGCGTTGGTGTTGATGGCGTCCGTCTCCAGCGTGGCGGTGCTGGGGTTGGCAGTGATCTGGCGGCCGTTGATTGTGGAGAGCGTCGATGCGGCGTTTTTGCAGGGCCAGGGCGGGCGCGGCGGGATGTGGCACGCGGCGTTTATGGCGCTGGTGGTGCTGTGTGTGGTCGGCGGGTTTACGGCACTCGGCACGTTGATGTCGGTGGGGTTGATGATGCTGCCTGCGATTGCGAGCCGTCATTGGTCGGCGCATCTCGGCGGGCAGGTGGTGGCCTCGGTGGCGGTGGCGGTGGTCTCGTCGGTGGGCGGGTTGCTGCTGTCTTATTATGCCGATTTGCCGGCGGGGCCTGCGGTGCTGTTGGTGGCGGGGGGGATCTGGCTGGCCAGCGTGGCGGCGGGGCCTTATGAAAGCTTGCTCGCACGCAGGATCGCCTGAAATTCAACATGGTTGCGCCATGATGCCGAGCAATAACGGCACAGGTCGGGAGAGATACGATGCAGTGGGATCGGGCGCGGGTGTTGGTGACGGGTGGGGCTGGGTTTCTCGGCTCCAATCTCTGTCTGGCGCTGGCCGCGCGTGGGGCGAAGGTTGCGGCGCTGGACGGGTTTTTGTTCGGTGGCGGGGCCAATCCGGCCAATCTTGAAGGCTCCGACGTCACACTCGTGCGCGAGGATATTCGCGAGGTGGATCTGCGCACGCTGTGCGAGGGGGCCGACGTTATTTTCAATCTGGCGGCACAGACCAGCCATATGGGCGGGCAGCGCGATCCGTTGGCGGATATCGCGGTGAATGCGGTGGCGCAGGTTCGATTGATCCAGGCGGCACGGGAGGCGGCACCGAATGCGGTTGTGGTGCATGCCTCGACCCGGCAGTTTTATGGTCGCCCGATCCGGCTGCCGGTGGATGAGACGCATCCGGTGGCCCCGCCTGACGCCAATGGCGTGTCGAAGTTCGCGGGTGAGCAGTATTGGATGATTGAGCATCGCACGGCGGGACGGCCGGTGGTGAGCCTTCGGCTGACGAACTGCTATGGCCCGCGGTTGCGCATTCGCGATGCGCGGCAGACGTTTCTCGGCATCTGGATCCGCTGTGTGCTGGAGGGGCGGCCGTTTGAGGTCTGGGGCGGCTCGCAGCTGCGCGACATGACGTATGTGGATGACGTGACCGATGCGTTCTTGCGCGCTGCGTCCACGCCGGAATGTTATGGGCACGTCTACAATCTGGGGGGTGCGCCGCCGGCTTCCTTGACCGAGATCGCGGAGATGACGGTGGCGGCGTGCCCTGGGGCGAGCTTTACCACGCGGGAATTTCCGCAGGATCGGGCGGCCATCGATATCGGCAGCTATCATGCGGATGACACGGCGTTTCGCGCGGCCACCGGCTGGAACGCGGCGACCCCGCTGGCGGAGGGTATTGCCCGGACGCTGGAATGGTATCGACCTCGGTTGGCGGCTTATCTGTAGGCACCATCTCACCATTCGACACGATGGTGGGGTGCCAAAGCGCACTCCACCCTACGAAGCAAGTTTGAAGGACAGACGACTATGATCCCACAGGCCAATCCGGGTGCTGGTTATCAGGCGCTGAAGCCGCAGATTGATGCGGCGGTGGCGCGTGCGTTGGGCTCTGGCTGGTATGTGCTGGGGGCTGAGGGACGCGCGTTTGAGAGCGAGTTCGCACACTGGCTTGGCACGCCGCGGGCGGTGGGCTGCGGCAATGGCACGGATGCGCTGGCTTTGACGTTGCGCGCGATGGGGATCGGACCGGGCAAGGCGGTGGCAACGGTCTCGCACACGGCGGTGGCAACCGTGGCGGCGATTGAGATGGCTGGGGCCACGCCGGTGCTGATCGACATCGATAAGCTGCATTACACGATGGACCCGGCGGAATTGGCCGAGGTTTTGGCGCATCCGCCTGCTGGGCTGCCGCCGATTGCGGCCATTATGCCGGTGCATATTTATGGCCAGCCCGTTGATCTCTTGCCCATTCTGGCGCTCGGGAAAAAGTACGGCATTCCGGTGATCGAGGATTGCAGTCAGGCGCATGGGGCGACTTTGGGCGGGCAGAAGGTTGGCACGTTCAGCGAGGCTTCGTGCTTCAGTCTGTATCCGACGAAGAATTTGGGCGCACTCGGCGATGGCGGGGTGATGGCGACGGGCGATGCGGCGTTGGCCGATGAGATCGCGGCCCTGCGGCAATATGGCTGGAAGACGCATTACATCAGCGAGGCGGCGGGGGTGAATTCCCGGCTCGATGAGCTGCAGGCGGCGATTTTGCGGGTGAAGCTGGAGCATCTGGACGCCAACAACGCCCGGCGTCAGGCGATTGCGGCCCGGTATGACGCGGCGGTGGCCGGTGGCGCTTGGGCGGCACCTGCGCGTCGTGCGGATGCGACGCATGTGTTCCATCAATACGTGGTGCGGGTGGCGGATCGCGCTGGCGTTCAGGCGGCGCTGCGAGCGAAGGGTGTGGCGACCGGGGTGCATTATCCGGTGCCGGTGCATCTGCAGTCTGCTTATGCCGGGCGGATTGCGATGGGTCCGGCTGGGTGCGCGGTGACGGCGAAGGCGGCGGAGGAGGTGATGAGCTTCCCGATGTTCCCGGAGCTGACCGATGTGCAGGTGGGCACGGTGTGTGACATGGTGGCTGAGATCAGCCAAAGGCTCCCACTTCATGCGTGATGGCGGTGCCGATCTCTCGCACGAGGTCGAACAGCTTTTGCATGGGGATGAAGATGTCGCTGTGCTCCCGCGCATAGGCTGAATGCGCGCGCGGGCCGCGGGGTTCGGCGTAATCGCGGTCGGCGGCGGGGTCGGGGGCTGCTGGGAAGATCTGGGCGAGCAGTTTCATCGCCTCGGCAATGTCCAGCCGGAGGATGCGTTGTTCGAGGGCGATGCGGGTGACGCCGAAGCGGGGCGAGAAATCCGGGATGGCGGTTTCCAGCAGCCAAATGCGATGCACGAGCGCCAGACGCAGCGCGTGCAGTACGGCGTGGCGGGCGGACATCACCGGGGCATCCGGCCAGTTGGCGCGCAGGGCGACGTGATCGGCCTGAATGCGGCGGAACATGGCGTAGACGGGGGCGCCGAGGCCTGCACGTTCGAGGGCTCGGGCGACGGAGACGAGTTGCTCGCGCCTGCCGGCAATGCGGGCCTGACCGGCGCGGTCCAGCCACATGCCGGGGTCGAGCGTTGCCACAACGGCGCGGAGCACGTCGAGATCGGAATGCGCCAGGGCGTGGCCTGCGAGATCGAGCGCGCGGCTGAAGCGTTCGCTTTGTTCGCGCAGTTCGGCGAAGACTGGCGGGTTGCGCGCCGCTCCGGTGCCGAGGCCATGCAGCGTGTTGGCCATCCAGCCGAGTTGCTGAAGGATCGCGTTGTTGGGAATCGCACGCAGCTCGCGCGGGTGGCGGATGCTGACCGGCCCGCCCATGCCGTCTGATTGCCGGGCCGACGGTCTGCTGCCGGTGGGGTCGAGCAACGCCGGCCCGAATGCGCCAAGCAGGGCCGCGTAGCCTGGGTCTTCCACCAGTTCCTGCATGGCGGTGCGGGCGCTGGCGAAGAAATCGGCGGTGAAATCGACCTCGTCGTAAATCGGGTCGCCGGACGGGAGTGCCATCGGGAAGGCGTGCTCGGCGATGCGCGCGATGGTGGCCAGCGCCAGTTCGGGGGTGGCGAAGAGGAGGTAGCCGTCGCCGCCCTGGAACGCACTTTCCTCCTGGGTGGCGATACCGCGGTCGGCGAAGGCTCGGCGTGCTTGCGGGGGTGAGAGGTAGGACAGGCGGGCGGTGAGGCTGCCTGGGTGCGCGCCTCTGCCAACGCTTTCGCCGTGGGTGTCGAACAGCACGACGGTGATGTGTTCGAGGCCGTGCTTGACCAGGGCTTCGACGATTTTCAGGCGCAGGCGTTCGATGAGGTAGGTGGCGGGAATTTGGCCCACGTAGCGGCCGCTGTCGGAATAGCCGAACTGCACGGCGAGCTTGCCGGTGCGATTGAGATAGGCGCGGTAATGCGGGCTGCGCAGGGCTTCTTCGATGATGCGGCCGCCTTGTTCCAGAGCGTCGGCGGTTTCGAACAGCGGGGAGATTTCGACGTTCGCCTCAATGCCGAACAGCCGGGCGAGCCATAGCGCGCAGAGCAGGGTGTAGCCGGTTTCGGTCTCGGCGATGAGGAAGCGGACGGGGGCTGCGCTGTCGATGTGTTTGACGATCTGCGCCACCGTCATCATCAGCCGGGCGGCGGAGGCTTGCTCGCTGAGGAGGGCGCCGAAATCGACGGCGACGGGTTCGACTGTTTCCAACGCGGTGTTGATGGCGGACAGCAAAGCGCGGCGTTGCGACAGATCTTCCGGCTGGTCATCAAGGCCAAGGCGCTGGCGGGCGACGTTGTGAATTTGGGTGGCGTTGAGGCGGACATGGCTTCCGGCGAGGGACGTGCCGTGGGCTGCGAGGCCGGCGCGGGCGACCGCGAGGCTCAGTTGCTCGGCCGGCGTGGCCTTGGCGATGGCGGTTTCGAACAGTGGCAGCAGGACGTCGGGCGAGAGGATTGCCTGCTCGCGGCGGTCGATGACTTCATGGGCGAAGTTGGCGACGTCATCCGGCTCCGGCGAGCAAGGGCAAGCGGCGATCTGCGCGGCAAGGGCACCCTGGGCGTCGGCGATGCGTGTGGTGAGGGTTTCGGCGGAGGGAATGCCGGTGAGTTGGGCGTGCAGGCGGGCAAGCTGCATCTGCTTCATGCGCAAACGCAGGCGCAGCGTGTCCCACCAGAAGATGTCGTTGCGGCCATCGGTGTCGTAGCCGACCCAGCTGGCGAGGATGATCGGGCGCGGGATCATGTCCGTCCAGCGGCCGGGCCAGGTGGTGCTGGCGGCTTGCAGGAGCGATTGGGTGAGCGCGTCGAGAGCGTCGCGGCCGTGGGCGATGGCGGTGGTGGCGCGGACGAATTCCTCCTCCAGCGTGATGCGCGCGGGGCGATGGCTGGCGAAGCTTGGGGCGGTGCGGCCGCTGGCGGCCTCGGCGAGGGCTGCTTCGACTGGGGCGGGCAGTGAAAAGGTGGGATGGGCGGTGAACACGGCGGAGAAGCGGGTTTGTTCGGTGGCGGCGCGGAAGGCTGCGAGCGGCACCGGGCTGTCGGCTGGGTCGGGCCGGATCAGCCGGGCGGCGAGGTCGGACAAGGCTTTTTCGTTGGCAGGTAGGTCCACGCCGCCGAGATAACCCGCGATGTTGGTGGCGCGGTCGGCGAAGGCTGCGTCTCGCAGATGGGCCACGAGGGCAGTGATCTGCTCGATGCCAAGCTCGCCGGTGTCCACTCTGCGGCTGATGGCCAGTGCTGCGGAGAGGATCGGGTTGCCGAACGGGTCCGTCTCATGCTCGACGCGCAGGCGGGCGACTTGATCGATGAGATCATCGGCGAGATCGGACGCGGGGCGGGGCACATTTTGCTGCATGTGCGAAGACTGCCGCGCCGCGCCGGTGGACGCAATGAATTATGACGAGGCGAGGAAACTCCGCGCTGCGTGCTCGAGAATTTGGCAGCAGAGGGCGAGGTCTTCCTCTTTGGTGTCCTCCGCCCAGTGATGGCTGATGCCGCCGATGCTGGGGGTGAACAGCATGGCGACGGGCATGAGGGGGGCCATCACCTGCGCGTCATGGCCCGCACCGCTTTGCATGCGCCGCCATTTGCCGGGGGCGAAGTGCTCGGCGGCGGTATCGAGGGCTGCCATCATCGCGGGGTTGCACAGCGCCGGGACGGAGCGGCGGATGACGATCAGCTCCGTGGTGCAGCGCTCGCGGCGGTTGCTCTCTTGGATGAGCCGGACCAGCGTCTCTTCCATGCGTTGCAGAGTTTCGGTGCTGATGTCGCGGATTTGGAACAGGATGTCGGCCCCGCCTGGGATGATGGAGGGCGCACCGGGGTCGAGCTTGATGCTGCCGGTTGTCCAGACCGTGTGCGGGCCGCAGATTCGGGGGAATTCGGCGTCGATGGCGGCGAGGAGGCGTACGGCGGTCAGGCCCGCATCGCGTCGTTCGGCCATGGTGGTGCCGCCGGCGTGGTCCTGCTGGCCGGTGATGACGATGCGGAACTGCCAGATGGCGATGATGCCGGTGACGACCCCCGCGTGCTCGCCGGCGTTCTCAAGCTGCGTGCCTTGCTCGATGTGCATTTCGAAAAAGCCCTTGTAGCGGCTGGGGTCGAGCACGATACGCGGCTTGCCTTCGAGGCCTGCTGTGGCGAGCGCATCCCGCAACGGCGTGCCGTCGTTGCGGCTGCGGGAGGCGTCGATCTGTGCTTCGGTCAGATCGCCCGCCGCCGAGCGGCTGCCGAGGAAGCCGCCTTCGAAATGGCCCTCCTCATCGGCGAAGGCCACGACATCGACGGGCAGACCGGCGCGGGCAAGGGCCAACGCGGCCACGACGCCGAGGGCTCCGTCCAGCCATCCCGCGTAATTCTGCGTTTCGATATGGCTGCCGGCAAGCAGATGCGGGCCGGGGCCGGTGTGGCGGCCGATGACGTTGCCGATGCCGTCGATCTCAGGCTTGAGGCCGATTTCGGTCATGCTGTTCATCAGCCATTGGCGGGAGCGCATGTCGTCTGGCGAGTAGGTTGGGCGATGCACGCCGGTTTTGTAGGCCCCGATCTGGCGGAGTTCGTTGAGGTCGGCGAGGAAGCGGGCGGTATCAAGGCTCATGCTGCGTTCTCCGCCAGAAAGTCCGCCACAATGCGATTGAAGTCGGCGGGTCGCTCGAAATAGGCGGAGTGGCCGGCGCGGTCGATTTGCGTGTGGCGGGCGTGGGGCATGTGGGCGGCCATCAGGGGCGCGACCGGGCTGGGGAACACGCAATCCTCCGCCCCGGTGAGCCAAAGGGTGGGCGTTGTGATGGCGGCGAGGTCGGTCGCCGGGCGGGTGCGTGATTGGCCGAGTTGTCCGCGAAGGGCAACTTTGTCGAGCGTGGTGCTGAGTTCGTCCACGGCGCGGTAGAGTTGGTGGGCGGCGGGTTGCTCGGTGAAACCGCGCATGCCCATGGCGGGGTGGGCGCCGACCCCGGCTTCGGCGGTGTGTGCTGCTTCGGCCCGGGTGTTCCACTCGGCAAGCAGCGCCTCGGCACCGGGGCCTGCCATGGCCGGGGCGATGCGGCCAGAGGTGGCGGCGAGGACCATGGCGGTCAGGCGGCCTGGGTGAGCGAGGGCGAATTCGATGGCCGTCCAGCCGCCCATGGATTGCGCGACGATGCTGATGCGGGCATGGCCGAGATGGTCGATCAGGGCGAGCACGTCATCGGCGAATTGCGCCGGGTCGGCAGGCGCGTCGGACGGGAAGAAGCCGCGATGGCTGAAGGTGATGCAGGTGTGGGTGGCGACGAAATGCGGGACCTGCTGCCACCACGACAAATGGTTGCCGCCAAGGCCGTGGGCGAACACGATGGCCGGGCCTGCGCCGGTGCTTTCGTAATAGATGCTGCCATCTGGGCGCTGAAGCTGGCCACGGGCGCGGGGGGCTGCGGTCATGTGTGTCTCCTGATAAGGCGGGAGACAGTCTGCGACTGCTGCGGAGCGGCGTCGAGGGGGGTGGCTTCGTAGGGTGCAAGTCGCTTTGGAACTGCGCCATTCTCGCCGCGAAGGTGGTGCAGTCCCAAAGCGGACTGCACCCTACGGGACGGCGATGAGGTTACGCCTCCAGCAAGGCCTGATGTGCTTTGATGACCAACTGCCGGCGGACTTTTTGGGTGGCGGTGAGCAGGCCGTTCTCCAGGGTGAACGGCCCCACCAGAATATGTTTGCGCACCCGCTCGGTGACCGACAGCGTTTTGTTCACGCGCGCCACGGCCACGGCCACGTCATGTTCGCCCACTCCGTCGGCGGGGACCAGCAGGGCCGAAAGCCACGGCCTGCCATCGCCGGTGACGACGGCCTGGGCGATGGCGGGCTCGGCCATCAGCAGGCCCTCGATCCGCGCCGGGGCGACGTTTTCGCCGCCCGAGAGCACGATGATGTCGCGCTTGCGGTCGGTGAGGTTGAGTGCTCCATCTCGCCCGATTTCGCCAACGTCGCCGGTGTGCAGCCAGCCGTCGATGATGGTCCGTGCCGTCTCGTCCGGGCGGCCCCAATAGCCGTCCATCAGCAGATCGCCGCGCACGCAGATTTCGCCGTCAGTGGCGATGCGCAGTTCCACGCCATCCACGGGATAGCCGATATTGTCGAGGCGTAGGTTTGGTGGGGCAACGGCTGAGATCAGCGGGCCTGCCTCGGTTTGGACGTAGCCTTGCAGCAGCGTGAGGCCGAGCGCCTGGAAGAAGCGGCCAAGTTCCGGGTCGAGCCGTGCTCCGCCGGACAGGCCGATGGCGAAACGTCCGCCAAAGCGGTCGCGCAGCTTGCGGCGGACGAGGCGTTCGAGGATCGGATCGGCCAGATACTCCCACCACGCGAGGCTTTCGCCGACGACGCGCTTGCGGCCAATGGAAATGGCGGTGTGAAATAGCTTCTGCTGCCACTCCTTTTGCCGGGCGACCTGCGTGAGGATGCGGCTGCGCAGCACTTCGAGCAGGCGCGGCACCATGGCGATGATGGTAGGGCGGACGGTGAGCATGTCGGCGGCGAGATGCTCCACGCCGCGGCCATACACCACTTCAGCCCCCAGCAGCGGCAGGATGAAGCCGCCGACGGTGTGTTCATAGGCGTGGGCGAGGGGCAGGAAGGAGAGATAGACCTGACCTGGTTCCAGATTGAGCCGGCCGATCAGCGTTTGCACGCTGGCGATGTTGGCGAGCAAAGCGCGGTGCGGCAGCATGACGCCGCGTGGGGCACCGCCGGTGCCGGAGGTGTAGATGATCACCGCCAGCGCCCCGCTTGCGATCTCGGCGGCCTCGGCTGCGATATCGGAATAATCCGCTGGCGCATCGGCCAGGGCTTGCCAGTCGAGGCCGGAGGGCGCGCCTTTTTCCATGCAGACGAGCAAGTCGAGTGGCCCGGCCTGCGCCACGCGGTCGGCCAGGGCTGCGGTGGAGACGATGGCGGCGCGGGCCCCGCTATCGGCCAGCACGTGGGCGTGGTCGGCGGTGGTGTTGGTGACGTAGGTTGGCACCGGAATGGCTCGGATGGATTGCAGGGCCACTTCCGCAATCAGGAAATCTGGCCTGTTCTCGCTGACCAGCAGCACGCGGTCGCCGGCGGACACACCGGCGACGCGCAGGGCGCGGGCGCAGGCGGCGGTGCGGCTGGCGAATTGTTGCCATGTCATGGACTGCCAAATGCCGTCCTGAAAGCTGCGCAGCATGGTTTTGCCGCCACGGGCGCGGGCGAGTGCCCACATCATGGCGGCGGTATTCGGCCAATTCGGCAAGGCTTGCATCACGTATCCTCTCCTGCCCCTTTGACTTGCCTGCCCTCACCTTACATGAGGAAGGCAGCACATCAGCCGGGACCACATCTTCTTATGTCAGATGCCTCATTGACCAGCGCGGCCACCGACGCCCTGCCGACATGGAACCTCACCGATCTCTATCCAAGCCCGTCATCGCCGGAATTGGCAGCCGACCTTGATCGCGCAGACCGGATGGGCAAGGCGTTTCAGTCTGCGCATTCCGGCAAGCTGGCTGCCGCCAGTGGCAAGGCTCTGGCTGCGGCTATAGCGGAGTATGAGGCGATTGAGGAAATTCTCGGTCGCGTCATGTCCTATGCGCAGTTGCTGTTCGCGGGGGACAGCACGGATGCGGTGATCGGCAAGTTCTACCAGTCGATGGGCGAGCGGGTGACGGCGATTTCGGCGCAGCTGATCTTTTTCACGCTGGAACTGAACCGGCTGGAGGATGCGGCGCTGGAGGCGAAGCTTGCGGACCCGGCACTGGCCCGGTATCGCCCGTGGCTGGCCAATCTGCGGGTGTTCCGCCCGCATCAGCTGGAGGACACGCTGGAACGGCTGCTGCACGAGAAAGACGTGACGGATCGCGCCTGGAGTCGGCTGTTCGACGAGACGATTGCTGGCTTGCGGGTGAATGTGAATGGCGAGGAGCTGACGGTCTCGGCAGCACTCAACCGGCTGTCGGACACAGATCGCTCGGTGCGGGAAGCGGCGGGCCATGCGATTGGGAAGGTGTTTCAGGCGAACTCGAAGCTGTTCGCGCTGATCACCAACACGCTGGCCAAGGACAAGGAGATCATCGACAGCTGGCGGAAATATCCGAAGCCCGTCAGCTATCGCAATCGCTCGAACATGGTCGAGGACGAGGTGGTCGATGCGCTGGTGACGGCGGTTTCGCAGGATTTCCCGCGTCTGTCGCATCGCTATTACGCGCTGAAGGCGAAATGGCTGGGGCTGGAGAAGTTGCAGCATTGGGACCGCAATGCGCCGCTGCCGGGCGATGATGACAGCCTGATCCCGTGGGCCGAGGCCGAGCGCCGGGTGCTGGCCGCCTACGGCGCGTTTTCGCCGGAGCTGGCGGAGGTGGGGTCGAAATTCTTCAAGAATGCCTGGATTGATGCGGGGCCGAACCCCGGCAAGTCCGGCGGGGCGTTCGCACATCCGACCGTGCCGTCCGCGCATCCTTATCTGCTGCTGAACTATCACGGCAAGACGCGGGACGTGATGACGCTGGCGCATGAGCTGGGCCACGGCGTGCATCAGGTGCTGGCGGCCAAGCAGGGCTATCTGATGAGCGGCACGCCGCTGACCTTGGCCGAGACGGCGTCGGTGTTCGGTGAGATGCTGACCTTCCGCGCGCTGCTCGATGGTGAGACGGACCCGGCGCGCAAGCGGATCATGCTGGCCTCTAAGGTGGAGGACATGATCAACACGGTGGTGCGCCAGATTGCGTTCTTCCAGTTCGAGAAGCGACTGCATGACGAGCGCCGCAATGGCGAGCTGATGGCCGAGCAGATCGGCGAGATATGGATGGATGTGCAGCGCAATTCGCTCGGGCCAGCGTTCGAGTTCACGCCGGAATATAATGTGTTCTGGGCGTATGTGCCGCATTTCATCCACTCACCGTTTTATGTGTACGCCTATGCGTTCGGCGATTGTTTGGTGAATGCGCTGTATGGCGTGTTCCAGTCTGGCCATCCCGGTTTTCAGGCCAAATATCTGGAAATGCTGAAGGCCGGTGGCACCAAGCGGCACAAGGAAATGCTCGCCCCATTTGGGCTGGATGCGTCAGACCCGGCGTTTTGGCGCAAGGGATTGGACGTGATTTCGGGCTTCATTGACGAATTGGAGGCAACAGCGTCGTGAGTGGCACGGAAGACAAGTCGTCGCTGTTCGGCGAAATCAAACGGATGGCGCAAACCTCCGGTGCCGTCGGCGGAATTGCATTGCGCGTGGCGGGCAGCCGGATTGGGCTGAAGGGTGATCGCGCCGGGCATGCGGAGGATCTGAAAACCATCCTCGGTGGGCTGAAAGGCCCGATGATGAAGGTGGCGCAGTTCCTCACTACCATCCCGGACGCGCTGCCTGCGGAGTATGCGGCGGAATTGTCGGAGTTGCAGGCCAACGCGCCCTCGATGGGGGCGGCGTTTGTGCGCAGGCGCATGCAGGGAGAGCTTGGGGCGAACTGGATGAGCCATTTCTCCGAGTTTGATCTGCAGGCTGCTGCTGCGGCCTCGCTCGGGCAGGTGCATCGGGGAACGTTGACCACCGGTGAGCGCGTAGCGTGCAAGCTGCAATATCCAGATATGGCAAGCACGATGGAGGCCGATCTGCGGCAGCTGCGGCTGGCCATGTCGGTTTATCGCCGCATGGATAGCTCGATCCAGACCGAGGACATCTACACCGAGCTCGATGAGCGGCTGCGTGAGGAGCTGGATTACACCCGTGAGGCGGCTCAGATGCGGCTTTATGGCATCATGCTGGAAAATCAGCCTTTGGTGCATGTCCCCGTGCCGGTTGAGCATTTGTGCACCAAGCGGCTGGTGACGATGAGCTGGCTTGAGGGCCGGGCGATGATGAAGCGGCTGGAGGAAGATCCGCCGCCGGAAGAACGCAGCGTGATGGCCGAGGCTCTGTTCCGCGCGTGGTATGTGCCGTTTTATCAATACGGTGTTATTCATGGCGATCCGCATTTGGGCAATTATCAGGTTCGCCCGGATGGCACGGTGAACCTGCTCGATTACGGTGCGATCCGGGTGTTCCCGGCGCATTTCGTCCGCGCGGTGATCGATCTGTATGAGGCGATCCGCGACGATGACCGCGAGAAGTCGCATCATGCGTATGAGCAATGGGGCTTCACCGATCTGTCCAACGAGAAGATGGACATTCTCAACCTGTGGGCGCGCTTTTTGTATGAGCCGCTGATGGATGACCGGGTGCGCAAGATCACTGAGGTGGATGATCCCTCATTTGGCCGGTCGGTTGCCATGAAGGTGCATGAGGGGCTGAAGCGCACTGGCGGCGTGCGGCCGCCGCGTGAGTTCGTGCTGATGGATCGCAGTGCCATCGGTCTGGGCAGTGTGTTCTTCCGGCTGAAGGCGGAGATCAACTGGAGCCGGTTGTTCCAGGAACTGATCCAGGATTTCGACACCCAGGCACTGGCGGATCGGCAGGCGGCGGCGATGGTGAAGGCGGGGGTTCCGGCACCGCTTTGACACGATAAATAACACCAACGTCATTGCGAGCGAAGCGAAGCAACCCAGAGTCACAGTCGGTGACTCTGGGTTGCTTCGTCGCCAAGCGGCTCCTCGTAATGACGGTTTTCGATCAACGCAGCCGGTTCAATTCGGGCATTTCGTGTAGCGTGGAATGATACGTATTGCGGAGACCCCAATGCCAGCCACCGCCTTCTGGCCGAACCCGAGAGTGATGCGGATTGTGGCGGTGGCAGCGCTCGCGGTGTTTGTGGGGCTGCTGGTCGGCCATTTGCGCGGGGCGTTGGCGACCGGGCTGACCGCTGACGGCACGTATGTGTTTGGCGATGATTTCATCAATTTCTGGTCCGCCCCGCGGCTCGCGTGGCTGGGGCGGTCGGACGAGATTTATGATTTCGCCCGGTTTCATGCGTTCGAAGAGAGCGTGCTGGGCGGCAAGATGACGCTCTATCACTATTCGTATCCGCCGGTGATGTTTCTGCTGAGCCTGCCGATGGCGGTGCTGCCTTATCTGCCGGGGCTCGCCTTCTGGTTCTTTGGCGGCATTGTGGTGTTTGCCCTCACCGTGCGTGTCGCCTGGCCGGGCGCTCGGTGGGTGGACGTGGTGCTTTATGCCGTGGCGGCACCGGCGGTGTTTCTCAACTCGATGGCTGGGCAAAACGGCACGTGGATGGCGGCGATCCTCGGGTTTGGGCTAATGCTGCTGCCTGCCCGTCCGATTTTGGCGGGTGCTTTGCTGGGCGTGTTGGTGGTGAAGCCGCAACTGGCGTTTCTGCTGCCGTTTGCCTTGCTGGCCGGGCGACGCTGGGCGGCGCTGTTCGCCACGGCGGGCTCCGCGGCGCTGCTGCTGGCGGGTTCTGTGATGATCTTCGGATTGGATCGTTGGGTTGAGTATCGGCATCAGGTGGCAGTGCTGGGGCCGCGCGTGCTCGAGGATGGGACGGATTTTTGGTATCTGTTCACCTCGGTTTTCGTCACCGTTCGCCATCTGCCCGCCTCGGTTTCCACGGCCTACGTGGTGCAGGCGGTGGCTGGAGTGCTGGCGCTCGGGGCCGTCGTGTATGCGTGGCGTGGGGTCGGGCCGCTTTCGGCCAAATACGCAGCACTCGTCATGGGCACGTTCTTCGCCACGCCGTACATTCAGGTTTACGATTTGGTGGTGGCCATGCTGGTGCCGCTATGGCTGTTGCAGGCGGGCGTGTCACCGAGGGCCTGGATCACGGCGAGTGTGCCGTTGATCTTGGCCCCGTTGGTGGTGCCGATGGTGGCATACGGCGTGGGGCTTGAAATCGGGCCGCTGTTGCTGCTTCCGGCGTTGGTTGTCTCGGTTATGGCTTCAGCTACGGGCGATGTTCCACAAAGCCGGCAGACGGCTCAGCCTGCCTGACATCTCGGCACCACTGGCGCCGTGCGCGGGAGTGCGCCATGCATGCACATGCCACTGCCAGACCTGGGAGCCGCATTGTTATGACATCCATTCGCCTCACCCGCCGTGCCCTTGCCACAGCCGCGATTTCAGCGATGGCGGGATGCGCTGCACCCAGGGAGCGGGCGGCGACGGTTGCTGCAGTCCCCAAGGATGGCGGGCCGGAAATGCTGCTGGTCGGGCCTGACCAGCACTACAAGTCGATCACCGCGGCCGGGGAGCGTTTGGCGGTGAAGTGGGACCCGTTTGCCAAAACGCCCAATCACGACCCCATTCACATGATCATCAGCCCCGGGCCGCCGGGCTATTATGATCAGGACGTGGACAGCTATTCGCGGAAATGGCCGAAGAACAACCATGGCGGCTGGCCGCCTTATCACGGCAATCTGCTGGGACCGGCGGTGATTGAGGGGGAGCCAGGCAAGCCAGCGCCGGAGCTTACGTGTTCAGGCGGCGGGGAGGGCGTCATTTATCTCCAGCAAGGTGCATTCATCACCTCTGATTATGACACCACATTCCGACGCCTCAATTTTGATGGCTTCAAGCGCCCGGACGGGCAGGGCAACTACTCGGCCATTCGCATCGGAACCCTCGGGGAAAATGTGTCGCGCCCAGGCAATATGCTGTTCGAGGACGTGCGTCTTACCGGATGCGATGACGGCATTCTCGGCGGCTCACCCGGCCAGACGGTGACGCTGCGGCGGTGCGAGTTTCGCCGCAATGGTGGGCCAATCGGGCGGACGCACAACATCTATATCGGGCCGGTCGATCTGCTGACCGTCGAAGACACGCTTTCAACACAATGTGAAATTGGACATCTGCTGAAATCCCGCGCGGCACGGACCATTATCCGCCGCACTCGGCTGATCGACATCGATGGCACGGCCTCTGCTTGTCTGGATGTGCCGGACGGCGGTGTGCTGGAGATGGAGGACGTGATTTGTGAGAAGAGCCCCAAATCGGACGCCAGCTGGGTGATCCATTATGGCGGGGAGAACCAGGATGCGGCGGGTGTGATGTTCCATCCGGTGTCAAGCATCAGCATTCGCAATCTTGTGATGATCGCGCCGGCCAGGCTCACCCGCCATCCAAGCTGGCCGATCCTGGGATTCGCCAATCAAAGCGGGGCAGGGGAGGCGGCCAGCGGCAAAGGATCGCGGCTCATCAAGGCGGAGGCGAGCAACGTGAAGGTGTATGGTCTGGACGCGCGACAGGCGGGGCTTCCCGGCGTTCAGGTTTTAAGCGCGCCACCACAGCTTGACGTTACGTCACCAGTCCGTATCTGAGCGCTCGTTGCCCTCTTGCACTGGCCCTCTTGCGCTAGACGGGCACTGGCGGGCATAAACTTTGTTCACTCGGTCGGGCAACGGTCGCCCGTGCTGCGTCGTCATCACCATTGAGGATAAAATCCGATGCGCCTTGCGGTGCTCAGAGAACGGCGCGCCTTTGAGACGCGCGTGGCTGCCACACCGGAGACGGTCAAGAAGCTGACGGCCCTTGGGATCACCGTCGTGGTCGAACATGGGGCGGGGCTTGCCTCTTCGATTTCCGACGCGGATTACGTGGCCGCCGGGGCGGAAGTAGCACAGGACGCGGCGAGCACGCTGGCCAATGCCAATGTCGTGTTTGCCGTTCAGGCTCCCGACGCCACGATCCGGCCAATGATCGCCCGCGGCACGCTGCTGGTGTGCACCGCCAACGCCTTCGCAGATGCCGAGCTGGTGCCATCATTGGCCGCCGCCGGGATTGATTGCGCCGCGATGGAATTGCTGCCGCGCATCACCCGCGCGCAGTCGATGGATATTCTGTCGAGCCAAGCGAACTTGGCCGGGTATCGCGCCGTGATCGAGGGTGCCGCGGCGTTCGACCGTGGCTTCCCGATGATGATGACCGCCGCCGGCACCGTGCCGCCCGCGCGTGTGTTTGTGATCGGTGCCGGTGTGGCGGGTCTGCAGGCGATCGCCACCGCTCGTCGCCTCGGCGCGCTGGTTTCGGCGACTGACGTGCGCCCCGCCGCGAAGGAGGAAATCCGCTCGCTCGGAGCCACCTATATCGGTGTTGATGACGAGGAGAGCGCCAAGCAGACCGGTGCCTATGCCGGCCAGATGAGCGAGGCATTCCGCGCCAAACAGGCGGAGCTGATGAGCACCACCATCGCCAAGAACGACATGGTGATCTGCACGGCGCTGGTGATGGGCCGCAAGGCACCGATCATCGTCAACGCGGCACACGTGGCCAGCATGAAGGCCGGCAGCGTGATCGTGGACATCGCCTCTGATGCCGGCGGCAACTGCGAACTGACGCAGCCGGGCAACATGATCGTCTCACCCAACGGCGTGAAAATTGTGGGCTGGACCAACTGGCCGGGCCGTATTCCGGTGGCGGCAAGCCAACTTTACTCGAAGAACCTATACACCTTCCTGAGCACGTTCTGGGACAAGGAGGCGAAAGCCCCGAAGCTTCCCGAGAGCGACGATATCGTCAAAGGCGTGATGCTCACGCGCGGCGGTGTTGTGGTGCATCCGTCCTTCCAGCCCCCCGCTCCTGCAGCAACCGCTGCCGCCTGAGGAACGCCCAATGACCCCCGATCAGCTGGCCCAACAGGCCGCCCAAATCGCCACCCGCGCGCAGGAACTTGCCGACAGCGCGCGGCAATTCACCCAGGCCGCTGGCCCGGTGGCCGAAGCGGTTGAGCCCTTCATCTTCCTGCTCGCTATCTTCCTCATGGCCTGCTTCGTTGGCTACTACGTCGTCTGGAACGTGACGCCCGCGCTGCACTCCCCGCTGATGGGTGTGACCAACGCGATCTCGTCCGTGATCATCGTCGGTGCCATGCTCGTCACCGGCCTTTCGACCAGCTATTGGGCAATGGCATTCGGCTTCATCGCGGTGATGTTGGCGAGTGTGAACATCTTCGGTGGCTTCATGGTCACCCAGCGCATGCTTTCGATGTTCAAGAAGAAGGCGAAGTAATCCGATGTCCGCATCCTTGACCTCGGTCGCCTATCTCGTCGCAGCCGTGCTGTTCATTGTAGCATTGCGCGGCCTTTCCAACCCCGAGACGTCGCAGCAGGGCAACCGCTACGGCATGATCGGCATGGGCATCGCCATTGTGGCAACGCTTGCGCATGCCGGGATGTCCGCGCATGGCTATGTGCTGATCATCATCGCGGTCGCCATTGGCGGCTCGATTGGGATGTATCTGGCCAAGCAGATCCAGATGACGGCGCTGCCGCAGCTGGTCGCCGCCTTCCACTCGTTGGTTGGTTTGGCCGCGGTGTTCGTGGCGGCTGCCGCACTCAACGCGCCGGAAGCTTTCGGCATCGGCACGGCAGGCAACATCCACACCGAAAGTCTGGTGGAGATGTCGCTGGGTCTGGCGATTGGTGCGATCACCTTCTCCGGCTCGCTCATCGCGTTTGCCAAGCTGCAGGCGCTGATGAAGGGCAACCCGATCACCTTCAAGTTCCAGCACCAGATCAATCTCGGCCTCGGTATTTTGCTCGCGTTGCTGATCGTGTGCTTCGTGGTGACCGGCAGCCAGCTGATCTTCTGGATCATCGCGGTGCTCGCGATCGGCCTAGGCTTCCTGCTGATCATCCCGATTGGTGGCGCGGACATGCCGGTGGTGGTGTCCATGCTGAACAGCTATTCCGGCTGGGCGGCCTGCGGCATCGGCTTCACCATTCAGAACCTGGCTTTGATCATCACCGGTGCCCTCGTCGGTGCGTCCGGTGCCATTCTGTCCTACATCATGTGCAAAGGCATGAACCGCAGCATCTTCAACGTGCTGCTGGGCGGCTTTGGCACGGATAGCGGCGCTGGTCCGGCGGGCCCCGCGGGTGCGACTGATCGCACGGTGAAGACCGGCAACGCGGATGACGCGGCGTTCATTATGAAGAATGCCGGCAAGGTCATCATCGTGCCCGGCTACGGCATGGCGGTGGCTCAGGCCCAGCACGCGCTGCGGGAGATGGGCGATCTGCTGAAGAAAGAGGGCGTTGAGGTGAAATACGCCATTCACCCTGTGGCTGGTCGTATGCCCGGCCACATGAACGTTTTGCTCGCGGAAGCCAACGTGCCGTATGATGAGGTGTTCGAGCTGGAGGAAATCAACAACGACTTCTCCACAGCTGACGTCGTCTATGTCATCGGTGCGAATGACGTGACCAACCCGGCGGCCAAGACCGATCCGAGCTCGGCGATTTACGGCATGCCGATCCTGGAAGTGGACAAGGCGGCGACGGTGCTGTTCGTCAAGCGATCGATGGCGTCAGGCTATGCGGGTGTGGACAACGAGTTGTTCTTCCGCCCGAACACCATGATGCTGTTCGGTGACGCGAAGAAGATGACGGAAGAGATCGTCAAGGGCCTCGGCCACTGACAACGTAAAAGGCCGGGGAGCGATCCCCGGCCTTTTTTGATGCGCGCGTTCGAACTCCGGGCGCTTCGGGCTCAGCGACGACCGCCGTGCCAGCTGCCGCCACCCCAGCCGCCACCGCCATAGTGACCTCCGCCATATCCGCCCCGATATCCGCCATAATAGCCGCCGAACGGCACGACGATTGGCGCTTCGACCACGACCGGGGCAGGGGCTGCCGCATAATATCCACCGCTGTCATAGGGTGCCGCGTAGGGTGCGGGGCCTGGACCTGCGGCGTAGTATCCAGGACCTGCCGGGTAGGCCACGCAGCCGCCAAGTGCCAGCAAAGTGGCACCGGCGGCCAGCCTCAGCACTTTGGGGAAACGCTGCGTCGACATGTCACTGCTCCTGGTTGGATCAATGCTGAATATGGGTGCAGAGTGTGGCCAATTGGCGGCGGATGCGGTGAACTCTTGTTCACGTTGCGGTAAGGCAATGGACCCGTTTTCGCCATGTTTGTCGGGGATAAGTAAGGTGCCGGTCATTGTCCGGTCCGAAGGAAAAGTTTGATGCGTGCACACAACCGGCCTCTGTTTCGCCTGACCGCCACCACGGCCCTGACGTCAATGCTGCTGACGACGATGGTGCCGGCATATGCGCAGGTGCCCCCAGCCGCACCGTTGCCCGAGCCCGCACCTGCTGCTGCACCTGGCTTTGAAACCTCGGTTGGCCTGAAGGCCATTCCGGTGGACAATATGGCACCGTCGGATGCTCAGACCCCGCAGGAGCCTGCAATCCAGGAATCGGGCGATCCGCCTGGTCGTGTCGGCCGGGTGGCCTCGATCACCGGCACGGTCTCGTTTCATCAGGGCGACGCGGACCATTGGGAGTTTGCCACGCAGAATTTCCCGGTGACGTCGGGCCATTCGTTTTGGACATCGCCCAATGCTGCGACCGATATCGAGGCCGGGGGTGCGCGGTTCACACTGGATCAGTCTTCCCAGTTCACGGTTGATACGCTGGACGACCAGACGCTGAACACAACGCTGGCGCTTGGCCGCATGTTCGTGTCCGTCCGCATTCTGGGCGAAGGGCAGGCGGCGACGATCCGCACCCCGCGCGGGACCGTCAGCATCACCCAACCCGGTCACTACGAGATCACCGTCGGGGACACACAGTCGCCCACATTGTTGACGGTTGTGGATGGGGCGGCCGAGTTCAACGGTCCCGGCGTGGAGCATCTGGCCGTCGGGTCGAAGCAGACGGGGCAGATCAGCGGTGCCGACCCGTTCGACGGGATTGTGGTGTCAGAGGTGCCGGATGATTTTCTGGAGCGCCAGATGGCGCGCCTGCGGCCTGGTGGGGCCATTGCCCGAGCCGGGACCGGGACCTCCGCAGCCTTCGCGCCCGTTGCTGCTGCAACGACGGTCCCTGCGGATTTGCCGCCCGTGGTGCGGGAAATGACCGGCTATGACGCTGTCGCCAGCACCGGACAATGGCAGCAGACGCCAGATTACGGGCAGGTTTGGTATCCGCCGGTGGCACCGGACTGGGTTCCGTATCGCCAGGGGCGGTGGAGTTATGTCGCACCCTGGGGCTGGACCTGGGTGGATGACGCCGCCTGGGGATTTGCACCCTTCCATTATGGCCGCTGGGCGCAGATCGGCCCGCGCTGGGGTTGGATTCCGGTGGCGCCAGACGTGGTCGTGAGTGAAAGGCCGGTCTATTCGCCAGCACTGGTGACATTCCTGGGCGTAACGGCAGGTGTGGCCGTGGGTGTTGGGATTGGTGCCGCTGTGGGTTGGATTCCGCTGGGCCCGCGTGAGGTCTACCGGCCGCCCTATGCGGTTTCGAACAACTATTACCGGCGGGTGAACGTCACCAATGTGACGAACGTGACCAACATTACGAGGGTCAATAACAATACCAACTATGTGAACAACAACTACCGCACGGTAGTGCCGACCAACGCCTTGCAGCGCTCGCTGCCGGTGGCGCAGCAATATCGTGCGGCCCCGCAGTTGCAGACCGCGTCGCTGCAGCCGCAGGAGCGGGCACAAGTGCCGCCGACGCTGGCCACGCGCGGTGCGACCCCAGCGGCAATCAAATCCTATGCAAATCCCCGCCCGGCCGGACTTGGCGCAGGATCTACCGCCGCACCCGGCACGGCAGTTGGCACGGGCGCTGGCACGGGCGCTGGCGGTGGCTCTGGGGTTGGTTTGGGGGCGGTGGCCGGTGCTGCTGCAGTTGGTGTCGGAGTGGGGGCTGTGGTTGGAGCGCAGGGCCGTCCGGCCAATCTGCCAGGCCAAACTACGGTGCCCGGCACCCCAGCACTCACGGGGCCGAATGGTGGGCGCCTCCAGCCGGGTGCTGCTGGCCAATCCACTGCGGCGTCCCCGCAACCCGCCGGTCCTGGGGGGCGTCCGGCCATTCCGCCGGCAGCCGCAACGGTGGCACCACAAGCTGGGCGGCCGACCACACAAGGAGCGGCACCACCTGTGCCATCCGCCGCGGCCGCCGGGGTTTCGCCAGCCAGACCTGGGCAGCCACCGCTCCCCGGCGCGCAAGCAGGGGCCGCACAGCCTGGGGCAGTGCCTCATACCTCGGCGGTTCCGCAGCCGGGGAGGCCCGCGCTGGCGCAGCCATTGCCCGTCCCCCAGGCAGCCGCAGCAGGCGCTGGGGCAACTCCACAGGGAGCGCGACCCAATCCGCAGTTGCCGGCACCAGCATCACAGGCCGCACCCAATGCGCCGCAGTTGCCAAGGCCGGCCCCTCAGCAGCAGGCTCCGCAAGTATCACGCCCGCCACCGCAGCCGGCTCCACAGATGGCTCGGCCTGCTCCGCCGCCGCAGCCGGCTCCACAGATGGCTCGGCCTGCTCCGCCGCCGCAGCCTGCGCCACAGATGGCTCGGCCTGCTCCGCCGCCGCAGCCTGCACCGCAGCCGCGGCCAGCCCCGGCAAGGGTGTGTCCGCCAGGTAGGCCTTCCTGCTGAAGATGCCGGATGGTTGGGGGTTACGTCGCTCCCACCATCCGGCGCACGGCGGCGCAAATGTCGGACGGGCGATATGGCTTGGCGATGAAGGCGTCCTTCGCACCTGGACTCCACGGGTCCATCCGGTCGGGTTGGCCTGTTGTGAAAATAATCGGCATATCCGGAGCTGTGCGACGGGCGGCGCGGGCAATATCCAGGCCGTCCAGTCCGCCAGGTAACTGAATATCAGTTAATAACAGATCAAATGAGTGCTCATCACCCAGATGAGCAATTGCTTCGTCTCCGTTTGCAGCGGAGGTTACCTCGAAGCCATAATCTTGCAGCGCCTCTGAAAGGATCAGGCGAATGAGATCTTCGTCTTCGACCAATAGGATACGAAAAGGTTTCATTGCGGCAAGGGATAAACTTAGCGTCCGTTCCAAGCAAGGCACGACTTCGTGTGCCAATGAGGCTTTCCCAGTGCGGCAGGTTTGGCTACAACCTCCATACATGGGGAGATGTTGCGTGATTGCAAGGCAATACCTGTTTTTGACGCCTATTTTTGCGGCACTGGCGGGGCTAGCGCAGGCGCAACCGGCCCCGGCTGCGGTTCAGTCTGAGGGCATTTCTCGTGATGTGGTCTGCAACAATGCGCAGGCGAGCATTGGCGGCAGCCGTAACACAATCACGTTCACGGGTTCGTGTACGGGATTGCAGATACGGGGGGAGGAAAACCGGGTCAGTGTCACGCTTGCACCAGGTTCGCTGATCGATATTGAGGGCACCGGCAACCACGTTCAGTTCGCAAGCACAGTGTCACCGCGGCTGCGTGTGTCCGGCAATCTCACTGAGGTGAAACCCAATGTGGGCAGCGCGGCCCCTGCTGCTGACACGGCAAGCCTCTCCGGCAACAGCCTGACGCTGGAACTGGATTGCGCCGGCAAGTCTGTCACGTTGCAGGGAACACGTTCCACCATTCGCTTACGCGGTGCCTGTTCCGCACTGACGGTGCGGGGGGAGGCGAACCGGGTGCATGCCGACCTTGCCGCGAATGCCTCTGTGCTGGTTGAGGGAAACGGCATCAGCCTTGTCTATACCGTGGCGGGTGATGGCGTGCCCCCGGCCATGAGCGTGCGGGGAATGGGCAGTTCGGTGACGCGAGAGGGCGGCCAGACGCCGCCGGTGGTGCTGCCGACGGGCGTTGTGGCCTCGGTTCCGCTGTTGATGCGCGACCTCGACGGCGTGGTGGTGCGTGCGGGCACGGTGGTGAAGCTGCCGGTGGCGGTGTTCAACGGCCCTCTGATCTCACCTGCGGGAGAGACGCAACTGGCTCGGTTGGCGACGTTGATCGGCCTGATCAACCCCTCCGGCTTGCGCATCACCGGCCAAGGGCCTGAGGCGGCCATCGCAACGCAGCGGGCGGAGCGGGTGCATGACTGGCTGACCGGCCACGGCCTTCCCAAGCTGCCGGTGAAGCTTGGGCAGGGCAGCGGTACTGCTGGCGTGGATGTGCTGATCCTGCGTTAGGCACCCTGGTTTAGCTTGTGAGCCCGCCGCGCTGTTCGATGAAGGCGGCGATTTCCGCCACACCCTGGCCAGCGCGGATATTGGTGAACAGATAGGGGCGCGTGGGGCGCATCTTTTTCGAATCGCGGTCCATGACTTCAAGGCTGGCACCCACGTGTGGGGCAAGGTCGATTTTGTTGATGACGAGTAAGTCGCTGCGGGTGATTCCGGGGCCGCCTTTGCGCGGGATTTTGTCCCCGGCGGACACGTCGATCACGTAAATCGTCACGTCCGCCAGTTCCGGGCTGAACGTGGCGGAAAGATTGTCGCCGCCGCTTTCAATCAGGATAAGATCGAGGTTGGGGAAGCGACGGTTCATTTCGTCCACACCGGCGAGGTTGATGCTGGCGTCCTCGCGGATGGCGGTGTGTGGGCAGCCGCCGGTTTCGATGCCGAGAATGCGGTCTGGCGTGAGCGATCCGGCGCGGGTGAGGAACTCGGCGTCCTCACTGGTGTAGATGTCGTTGGTGATGGCCGCGATGTCGTATTTCTCGCGGAATGTTTTGCACAGCGCGTCCATGAGTGCTGTTTTGCCGGTGCCGACGGGGCCGCCGACGCCCACCTTCAGCGGGCCATTGGGTGATTTCATGAGCGGAACAGCCTTGTGTATTGGGTTTCATGGCGCATCGCCGCGATGTCGGAGCGAAAGCAGAACGAGCCGAGATCATCCAGTGTGGCACTGGATGTTTGGGCGGTGACGGCGAGGATGGTCGGCTCCAGCCGCGCCAGCACGGCAAGGCCGGTGGTCTGCCCGAGCGGGACGAGGCGGACGGCGGCGGAGATGAGGTTGGCGGCAAAGCCTTGCAGTACGCCAGCGACGGTCAGTTCCTCATCCAGCCCGCAGGCTCCGGCGAGGGCACCGACGGCTACGGCATAGGGAAGTTCGCTGTGCTGGGCTTGTAAGTCGCGCAGCACAGCGTGATCCCAGGCGCGGGTGGCGACGGCGAACGCGTTGCCCTGGCCGGTGGCCTCGGCGCGGCGCTCGCGGCTGGGCTGGGCTGCCAGTGCAAGTTCTACGAGGTCGCTGAGGGCTTCGGGTTTGGCGTGGGCACGGTAGGCATGGCGCAGCAGAATGGCATCCGATCGCCCGCTGCCGTGTTGCAGAAGGTCGGCGATCCAGGCGAACAGCGTGGTCTCATCTATGATGTCGCCAGTTTCCACCGCCCATTCCAGGCCGTGGGAGTAGGCGTAGGCCCCGGTGGGGAAGGCGGGTGATAGCCACGCCAGCAGACGCAAGGCGAGGGCGGGATCAGCCATGTTGTTCGTAAGCCCCCGGCTCTGGGTCGAACGGGGCGGTGAGGGGCGCGAGATCTCCGCCGAGACGTTCGACGAGATCCATCGTCACTGGCTCGGCGCGGATGCGTAGGGTGTTCCGCATCACTTGCACGGGGATGTGCCGGTTGCCGAGATGCCATGCGATGCGGGTGATGCTGCGGTCATCAAAGGCTGTGATCTCAACGAGAGATTCAGCCAGTGCCTCCACGCGAACAATGCCGCCGTCTTCCAGCACCAAGCCGTCACCGTGGCGGAGGCGGACGGGTTCGCGCAGGTCGAGCAGGAAGCTCCAGCCGGCTTGCGTGTCGAACAAGAAACGACGGCGGAAGCGTTGTTCGAAATCTGCGACGATATGGCCTACCTCACGTGAGGCCGGCCACTGGCCGCTGGTCAACACAGATGTGGCGCGCATCAGAACAGGAAATAGCGTTGCGCCATCGGAAGAAGAGTGGCGGGCTCACAGGTTAGATGCACGCCGTCAGCGCGGACTTCGTACGTCTCCGGATCAACTTCGATGACCGGCGTTGCATCGTTGAGGATCATGCTGTGCTTGCCGATGCCGCCACTGGTGTTGCTGACGGCGCAGATTTCGCGCGAAAGGCCGAGCTTCCGGCCGATGTCGTCTTCCAACGCGGCTGCGGAGACGAAGGTGATGCAACTCGCGGCCATCGCTTTGCCGAACATGCCGAACATCGGGCGGTAATGCACTGGCTGTGGCGTGGGGATGGAGGCGTTTGGGTCGCCCATGGGTGCCATGGCGATGGTGCCGCCTTTCAGCACGAGATCCGGTTTCACGCCGAAGAAGGCTGGAGACCATAAGACCAGATCAGCCAACTTGCCGACCGTGATGGAGCCCACCTCTTTCGACAGGCCCTGCGCGATGGCGGGATTGATGGTGTATTTGGCGATGTAACGCTTCACACGGTTGTTGTCGGACCGCGCCGTGTCACCGGGCAATGCGCCGCGCTGCACCTTCATTTTATGCGCGGTCTGCCAGGTGCGGATGACGACTTCGCCGACGCGACCCATGGCCTGACTGTCGGACGAGATCATCGAGAGCGCACCCATGTCGTGCAGAATATCCTCGGCGGCGATCGTCTCCCGCCTGATGCGGCTTTCGGCGAAAGCGACGTCTTCTGGAATCGCGCTGTCGAGGTGGTGGCAGACCATGAGCATGTCGAGATGCTCATCGAGCGTGTTGGAGGTGTAGGGGCGCGTGGGGTTGGTGGAACTGGGCAGCACGTTGGGCAGGCCCGCCACCTTGATGATGTCCGGCGCGTGGCCGCCACCGGCACCCTCCGTGTGGAAGGCATGGATGGTGCGGCCTTTGAAAGCTGCAATCGTATCCTCGACAAAACCCGATTCGTTCAGTGTGTCGGTGTGGATCATGATCTGCACATCGAAACGATCAGCCACACCCAGCGCGCAGTCGATCGAGGCAGGTGTGGTGCCCCAATCCTCATGCAGTTTCAGCGAGGAGGCCCCGGCACGCAGCATTTCCTCCAGCGCCTCCGGTTGGGAAGTATTGCCCTTGCCGGAGAAGGCGATATTCACCGGCAGACCCTCGGCGGCCTGCAACATGCGCATCATGTGCCACGGCCCTGGCGTGCAGGTGGTGGCGGAGGTGCCGGTGGCAGGGCCGGTGCCGCCGCCGCAGAGCGTGGTGACGCCGGAGGACAGCGCCTCGTCAATTTGCTGCGGGCAGATGAAGTGAATATGTGCGTCGATCCCGCCGGCGGTGAGGATTTTGCCTTCGCCCGCGATGATTTCGGTGCCGGGGCCAATAATGATCGTCACACCCGGCTGAACGTCGGGATTGCCCGCCTTGCCTATGCCAGCGATCCGACCGTTCTTGATGGCAACATCGGCTTTGACGATGCCCCAGGTGTCGATGATGAGCGCGTTGGTGATGACGGTATCGACCGCACCTTGCGCCCGCGAGGCCTGCGACTGGCCTTGGCCGTCACGAATGACCTTGCCGCCGCCGAACTTCACCTCATCGCCGTAGATGGTGAAATCCTTTTCGACTTCGACCCAAAGTTCGGTGTCGGCGAGGCGCACACGGTCCCCGGTGGTGGGGCCGTACATGTCGGCATAGGCGCGGCGGGTGATACGGGCCATCAGATCGCTCCCATCACGTCGCCGCGAAAGCCGTAGATCTTGCGCGCGCCCTGGAACGACACAAGTGCAACCTCCCTGCTCTGCCCAGGCTCGAAGCGAACGGCGGTGCCTGCCGCGATATCCAAATGCTGGCCGCGTGCGGCCGCGCGATCAAACTTCAGCGCTGGGTTTGTTTCGGCAAAGTGATAATGGCTGCCCACCTGGATCGGCCGGTCACCGGTGTTGGCGACGGTAAGCGTTGTGCGCGGCTGACCCGCGTTCAGTTCGATGTCGCCTGGGAGGGTTTCGATTTCACCGGGGATCATTTGTTAGGTTCCTGTCTGGCTCGCGAGCGTTTGACGATGGTGAAAACACCAACTGCAACTGCAACAATCAGAAGCATCATCAGCGCCTGGGCCGGGGCGAAGGTTGTAAATAACTTAGCAATGAGAAGTGCCAGAAATTTTGCGACAAAACCAAATAGTTCCGCCATCTGGGTCTTTACCGGATCGGCTCATGCACGGTGACGAGCTTTGTTCCATCCGGAAACGTCGCCTCCACCTGCACGTCATGGATCATCTCGGCGATGCCCTCCATCACCTGATCGCGGGTGATGACGTGGGCGCCGGCCTGCATGAGATCGGCCACCGTCCGGCCATCCCGCGCACCCTCCACCACGAAGTCGCTGATCAGCGCAACCGCTTCGGGATGGTTGAGCTTCACGCCGCGTTCGAGCCGTTTGCGGGCGACCATGGCGGCCATGGAGATCAGCAGCTTGTCTTTCTCGCGGGGCGTTAGGTTCATTGCGTCACCTCTAGCAGTTCCAAACGCGCGGCAGGGCGCGGCCGTCTCTCAACACGGCCAATCCGGCCGCAATTGCGGCGCGGGCGCTGGCCCCGTCTTTGGCTGCAATTCGTGCCACCAAAACACCATTCCAGCAACTCACGCCTGCCTCGAATGGGGCGAGGGCGGTGCGAAGGTCGTCTAGTTGCCATGCGGCGTCGGCACCGGCCAGCACGAGTGTGGCCACGGCGGCGGCACCTTGGCCGATGGCGGCGCGGGTGAGGGCATGGGCGACTTCACCGTCGATGCGAATGGCGTCGTGCAGGACCAGCTTGCCGTCGATGCGGATGCGGATCGTATCGGCGATGCGGGCGGTGGTGACGGTCTCGCCCATGGCGGACCTGCCGAACACCAGCGTTTCGATGCCGAGGAACCAGCCGCCTTTGGCAATGTTGACGGTGAGCACACGATCCATCGCGGAGCGGTCGAACAGGATGGTTTCCTGCGGCAGCCATTCGGCGCAGGCACCGGCTTCAACGTCTATCTCGGTGCGCACGGTGGAGGAGGGCTGGCCAGGCAGCACGCGATAGAAACGTTCCGCCGCTTGTGCTGCAAACGTCGCCCGAGCGCCGGCCTGCACGCGAAACCGCGCCGTCAGGGTGTCACCACCGGCCACACCGCCGGAGCTGTTGAGGGTGACGGCTTCGGTCCAATCAACGCTGCGGGGGAAGCGCGCCTTCAGGCAGCCGTCCTGGCGCAGATCGGAAAGCGTGGTGATGCCGTCTCGCAGTTTCATGTCCACGAGTAGGTCGCCGCGGGAGCGTTGATGGATCACGCGCGCTAGACCGACAGCCTGCGGCGGACGTCATCCTCATTCAGCTCGGCGCGCGTGCTGTTCACGACAATGTCACCGCGATCCATGACGATGAGGCGCTGGCCGAGGTCGCGGGCGAAGTCGAAATATTGCTCGACCAAAAGGATCGCCATCTCGCCGCGGCCGCGCAGAAGGTCGATGACGCGGCCGATGTCTTTGATGATGCTGGGCTGAATGCCCTCCGTGGGTTCATCGAGCACGAGCAGGCGCGGCTTCATCACCAAGGCGCGACCGATGGCGAGCTGTTGTTGCTGGCCGCCGGACAGGTCGCCACCACGCCGGCCGAGCATGGACTTCAGGATAGGGAAGAGTTCGAAGATCTCGTCTGGCACTTTCCGCTCACGCCGCGGCAGCACGGCGAAACCGGTTTCGAGGTTTTCGCGCACTGTCAGCAGTGGGAAGATGTCGCGGCCCTGTGGCACCCAGGCGATGCCGCGTTTGGCGCGGTCATAGATGGGGAGTTTGGAGATTTCCTCACTGTCCCATTTGATGGAGCCGCGGGCAATGGGGTGGGCCCCGGTGATGGCGCGCAGCAAGCTGGTTTTGCCCACGCCGTTGCGGCCGAGGATGCAGGTGGTCTCTCCAATCTCCGCATTCAACGACACACCACGGAGCGCGATGGCGGCGCCGTAGAGCAGATCGACGTCTTTGACTTCCAACATCTCTCAGCGCCCCAGATAGACTTCGATGACCTTTTGGTCTTGGCTCACAAAATCGATGCTGCCCTCGGACAGCACGGAGCCTTCGTGCAGCACCGTCACCTTCACGCCCAGCGCGCGGACGAAGGCCATGTCGTGCTCGACGACGACGACGCTGCGGGTTTTGTTGATCTCGCGCAACAGTTCAGCGGTCTGTTCCGTTTCGCTGTCGGTCATGCCGGCGACGGGTTCATCGACGAGCAGGAGTTGCGGCTCCTGTGCCAGCAACATGCCGATTTCGAGCCACTGCTTTTGGCCGTGCGAAAGGTCACCGGCACGGGCCTTGATGTTGTTGTGCAAACGGATGGTGTCGAGAATGTTCATGATCTTGGCACGTTCTTCGTCCGTCTCCCGCGCCCAGAGGGTGAAGCGGGGGCGGCGATCACCGGCGAGGGCGAGGAGTAGATTGTCCCACACCGTCAGCGGCTCGAACACGGTGGGCTTTTGGAATTTTCGGCCAATGCCGAGGGCCGCGATGGCGGGCTCGTCCATTTTGGTGAGGTCGGTTTTGGCGCCGAAAATCACCTGGCCTTCATCGGGGCGGGTTTTGCCGGTGATAATGTCCATCATCGTAGTTTTGCCAGCCCCGTTCGGGCCAATCACGGCGCGCATTTCGCCGGGTGCCAGCATCAGCGACAGGTTGTTGATGGCCTTGAAGCCGTCGAAGTTCTTCGACACGCCATCGAGATAGAGGAGGGAGCCAATGGCGCTCATGATTTTGCTCCGCGCATGGACTGTAGCAATCCCAACACGCCTTGTGGCAGCAGCAGGGTTACCAGGATGAACAACGCGCCCAGGGCGAACAGCCAGATCTCGGGGAAGGCCCCGGTGAGGTAGGTTTTGCCCGCGTTCACCAGGATGGCCCCGAGGATGGCACCGACGAGTGTGCCGCGTCCGCCGACGGCGACCCAGATCACCGCTTCGATGGAGCCTGCGGGGGCGAATTCGCCGGGGTTGATGATGCCGACTTGGGGTACGTAAAGCGCGCCACCAATTCCGGCCATGATGGCGGAGAGTACAAACACGAACAGCTTGTAGCTCTCCGGGCGATATCCAAGGAAGCGCGTGCGGCTTTCAGTGTCGCGGACCGCGATCAGAACTTGGCCGAAACGCGACGTGACGACGTAGCGGGCGACGAGCAGGCAGAGCACGAGGAAGATGGCGGAGGCAACCAGCAGGCCCGATCGTGTCGCGTCCGATTGCAGGGAGTAGCCGAACATGTCTTTGAAGTCGGTGAGGCCATTGTTGCCGCCGAAGCCCATATCGTTGCGGAAGAAGGCCAATAAAAGGGCGAAGGTGAGGGCCTGGGTGATGATCGACAGATACACACCGGTGACGCGACTGCGGAAGGCGAAGAAGCCGAATATCAGCGCGAGCACGGCGGGCACCAGCATTGCCATCAGAATGGCGAAGGCAGGATTGTCAAAGCCGTGCCAGAACCAGGGGAGTTCCTTGTAGTTCAGGAACACCATGAAATCCGGCAGAATGGCGTTGCCATACACGCCGCGGGTGCCGATCTGGCGCATGAGATACATGCCCATAGCGTAGCCGCCGAGTGCGAAGAAGGCGGCATGGCCCAGCGAGAGGATGCCGGCAAAGCCCCAGACCAGATCAAGGGCGAGTGCGAGGATGGCGAAGCACAGATACTTGCCGACCAGCGATATCCAGTAGGTGGAAACGTGTGCGGCAGAGCCTGCGTCGGTGCCGAGATTGAGGGCGGCCATGCCGATGGCGATGCCCAGCACCAGCAGGATGCAGATGGAGGTTGAAACGCGGCTCATTGCTCAACAGCCCTTCCCTTGAGCGGGAACATTCCGCGCGGCTTGCGCTGAATGAACAAGATCAAGGCCACCAGCACCACGATCTTTCCCAACACGGCACCGGCGAACGGCTCCAGAAATTTGTTGACGATGCCAAGCGTCATGGCGCTGACGACGGTGCCCCAGAGATTGCCGACGCCGCCGAACACCACGACCATGAAGCTGTCGATGATGTAGCTTTGCCCGAGATTGGGGCTCACATTGTCGATCTGGCTGAGCGCCACGCCCGCCATGCCGGCCACACCGGAGCCGAGGCCAAAGGTGAGTGCGTCGATCCAGGGCGTGCGAATGCCCATGGCGGCAGCCATGCGCCGGTTCTGCGTCACAGCGCGCATCCTCAAGCCCAAGGCAGTGTAGCGCAGCACGGCCATCAGGGCTGCAATCACGATCACCGCAAAGATGATGATGTACAAACGATTATACGTGATGGTGAGGCCACCAAGCCTTGTGGCACCGGCCATCCAGGCGGGCGTCAGCACGTCTCGGTTCGAGGAGCCGAAGATGGAGCGGATGGCCTGTTGCAGCACGAGGGAGAGGCCCCAGGTGGCGAGCAGGGTTTCGAGCGGGCGGCCGTAGAGGAAGCGGATCATGCAGCGTTCGATCAGCACGCCGACGAGGCCGGAGACGAGGAACGCCAGCGGCACTGAGAGCAAAATGCTGAGCCCCGCCCATTGCGGTGCCACCGAGGCAATGACGCTTTGCACGGTGTAGGTGGTGTAGGCCCCGAGCATCACCATCTCGCCATGCGCCATGTTGATGACGCCCATTACGCCGAAGGTGATGGCAAGACCGGCGGCGGCGAGCAGCAGCACCGAGCCCAGCGAGACGCCGTAGAACACGCCTTGGGCAACTCCCCAGATCTGCTCAAGCTGGTTGAGCGACGAGATAGCGGCAGCAGCGGCTGCGGCGACGGCTGGAGATTTGTCGTGCAGGGAGCCAAGCAGCGCCTTTGATTCGATGTCACCACGCGCGCGCAACGTTGCGATTGCGGCGAGCTGTTCGGCTTCGGTGCCGGTATCAGAGCTGAGCAGGGCAGCGGCTTGGGCCTGCAGCATGATCGCGCGTACGCCTGCATCTTTCTCGGCGATGAGGGCGGTGGCGAGCAATGGCAGGGCGGCTGCATCGTGCGAGGCGAAGAGTTGCTCGGCAGCATGGGCACGGGCCGCAACGTCCGTCGACACGAGATCAAGGCCACCCTTGGCTGCTTCAATGGCGGCACGCACAGCGTTGTTGACGCGGACCGGTGAGAGATCGTCCTCGTTCACATCAGCGACTTTTTCGCCGGTTCGGGCATTGACGTAGCTGTCATCGGTTTTGATCAGCAGCGCCATATCGGGGGTGACGAAGAGTGCCTCGTTCTGCAGCGCGGTCACGGTGGGGCCCGCCTGCTTGTTGCCGGACACGGCGAGTGCGGTCAGCGCCTGGGCGACATCGTCAAAACTTTGCGAGGTCAGGCCCGCGAACGGATCGGCCGCGTCATCATCGGCGCGCGCCTCAAACGCGGGTGCGCTGATCAGGGCCAGTGCCAGGAGAAGCACGGCGAGGATGTGGCGCAGGGCGGTCATTGGAATCCTTGTTTCATACTGCGGCCAAGTAGAAGCGCGCGTCGGCAAAAAAAGGGGCGTGCACAAGGCGCACGCCCCCTTCCTTTTTAGGCGTTGGTCAAAGTCGGATCAATTGCTGGCCGAACCGCCGCACTTGCCGGACTTGACGTTGAAGTTGCCGCAGGACATCGGAGCGCGCCAGTCGGCGATCAGGTCCTTCGAGCCTTCGAGGTATGGCGACCACTCATTGGCCACCACGGTGCCCGGGGTGCTCCAGACCACGTTGAACTGACCATCGGCCTTCACTTCGCCAATCAGCACCGGCTTGGTGATGTGATGGTTCGGCATCATGGTCGATAGGCCGCCGGTGAGGTTCGGCACGGCCACGCCGATCATGGCGTCGATGACCTTGGTCTGGTCGGTGGTGCCGGCCTTCTGCACAGCCTTGATCCACATGTTGAAGCCGATATAGGCGGCTTCCATCGGGTCATTGGTGGTGCGCTTCGGCTTCTTGGTGAACTCGTGCCACTCGTTGATGAACGCCGTATTGATCGGCGACTTCACGCTCTCGAAGTAGTTCCAGGCGGCAAGGTGACCCACCAGCGGCTTGGTGTCGATGCCGGCGAGTTCTTCTTCACCGACCGAGAATGCGACGACGGGAATATCGGTCGCCTTGATGCCCTGGTTGCCGAGTTCCTTGTAGAACGGCACGTTGGCGTCACCGTTGATGGTCGAGACCACGGCGGTCTTTTTGCCGGCCGAGCCGAACTTTTTGATGTCGGCCACGATGTTCTGCCAGTCGCTGTGGCCGAACGGGGTGTAGTTGATCATGATGTCATCGGCGGCGACGCCCTTGGCCTTCAGGTAGGCCTCAAGGATCTTGTTGGTCGTGCGCGGATACACGTAGTCGGTGCCAGCCAACACCCAACGCTTCACCGAACCGCCGTCCTTGCTCATCAGGTAGTCGACAGCCGGAATTGCCTGCTGGTTCGGAGCAGCGCCGGTGTAGAACACGTTCTTCTCAGACTCTTCACCCTCGTACTGGACGGGGTAGAAGAGGATGTTGTTGGTCTCTTTGAACACCGGCAGCACGGATTTGCGCGAAACCGAGGTCCAGCAGCCGAACACGGCGGCGACGTGATCGACGTTGATGAGCTCTTTCGCCTTCTCGGCGAACAGCGGCCAGTTCGATGCCGGATCGACGACGACGGCTTCGAGCTTCTTGCCGAGCAGACCGCCCTTTTTGTTCTGCTGCTCGATGAGCATCAGCATGACGTCCTTCAGGGTCGTCTCGCTGATCGCCATGGTGCCGGAGAGCGAGTGCAAGATGCCGACCTTGATGGTGTCAGCTGCTTGTGCCGGAGCGAACGCACCCAGCGTGAGAGCGGTGGTGGCAACCGCCAGGGCGGTCCCGCGCAGCCATCGCGCAAACGACGGGCGGGTTGATGTCGAGCAAGACGCGGCCATTTCTATTCCCTCGGTATGAGCACGGTTTTGCCGCCTTTTGACGGGCAAAGATGCGTGCGGTTGCAACGACGCCGGTGATAAGCAACCTTCGTGCCAAGTTTTTGGGGGCGTTTGCATGGCTGATCCTGCGTCATTGTTTTGGCTGATGCACGCTGTGGGCGCAGAGATTGCTGTGTTTTGGTTCGGTGCCGTCTCATTGCGCATTTTTAAATGCCTAATTGATGGGCAGTCGAATAACGGCGAGTTCATGTTTGGATTTGACCCACACCATCGCGGCGCGGGGGCGATCAGTGCTAAACGAGCGCGTATGATGATCAATTTCCCTGGTATCGCGCGCGTTTGCGCCTTGGCATTCCTGCTGTTTGCCGGTTCGGCTGGTGCCGCACCGCTGCCGAACAAGGTGCTGGTGATCAACTCCGGTGAGGCGAGCCTCAGCGTGATCGACTTTGCCAGCCGGACCGAGCACACCCGCATTCCGGTGCTGCGCGAGCCGCATCATTGGGCGCTTTCACCGGACGGGCATGATTTGTTGATCGGTGACACCGGGGCGAACGAGATGTTGTTCCTGGACCCGGTGAATTTCGCGCTGAAGCGCCGGGTGCCGATGGCGGACCCGTATCAGCTGGGCTTCAGCCCGAACGGCAAATTATTGGTGGTGACGGGGCTGCTGCGCGGCCAGTTGGATGTGTATGACGCGGCGACCTATACGCTGATCAAGCGCTTTCCGCTTAAATCCCTGCCCAGCCACATCGATTTTTCGGCGGATTCTGGCATCGTTTACGTGAGCCTGCAGGGCAGCAACCGCGTGGCGGCAATCGATCTGAAGTCGATGGCGGTGCTGTGGAACCAGCCGGTGGGGCCTGCGCCTGCGGGTGTGATGCTGTGGCGCGGGCGGTTGTTCGTGGCGATTATGGGCTCGGATTACGTGGCGATGCTGGATCCGGCGACGGGTGTGGAGACTGGGCGTGTGCGGGCGGGGCGGGGGGCGCATCAGATGTTCCTGTCGCCGGATCGCGGCACGCTTTATGTCAACAGCCGGATTGACAGCACGATTTCGGCTTATGATTCCAAGTCGTTGGATCTGCTGCGCACGTATAAGGTGCCGGGTGGGCCGGATGATCTGATTTTCCCAGGAGATGGCCATATTTGGGCGACGCTGCGCTTTGCCGGCAAGGTGGGCGTGCTCGATCCGAAAACCGGGGCGGTGGAGACCTTGGCGGTTGGGCGTTCGCCGCATGGCATCTACATCCAAGGTGCGGTGAACAGCGGCAGCGGGGTGCATTAGCATGTCGCTAGCAGCGCCGTTCGATGCTGTGGCGGGGATGCTGCAAGAGGGCGTCATTTTGCCCGCTTTGTATCAGCTTGGGCTGATGCAGTGGGAGGAGTGGTCGTTCGGCTGGGCACTGTTTGCGGTGTATGGCGCGGCCCAGGTGGCGATTACGTTCATGATCTGCATGCCGCTGGAATGGTGGCGTCCGGTGGAGAAGTGGGACGACCACAAATCGGAATGGGTGGATGTGTTCTACACCCTTGTTTCACGCGTGGGCGTGCTGCCGCTGGTGACGTTCGTGCTGTTCAGCCAAATTCAGATGACGCTGAACGGCTGGCTGGCGGATCAGGGTTTGGTGGCGCCGACGCTGGAGGGGGTGTTTCCCTGGCTGCTGGGCAAGCCGGTGCTGGTGTTCCTGATCTACGCGGCGATTTTGGATTTTGGTGAGTATTGGCGTCATCGCCTGAGCCATGTGTTCAACTGGTGGTATTCGCTGCATGCGGTGCATCATGCGCAGCGGCAGATGACGTTCTGGTCGGATGATCGCAATCATCTGATTGACGACATGATTGGCTTTGTCTGGTTCATGGTGATAGCGCTGATCGTCGGTGTGCCGCCGTTGCAGTTCCCGATGATGGTGCTGCTGCTGCGGCTGCTGGAGAGCCTGTCGCACGCCAATGCGCGGGTGAATTTTGGCTGGCTGGGGGAGCGGCTGCTGGTCTCGCCGCGGTTTCACCGGGCGCATCATGGCATGCTGGCCGCCGGTGTGCGCAGCGTGAATTATGGTGCGGTGCTGCCGTGGTGGGACATGATGTTCGGCACGGCGGATTTCTCGGCGGACTACGTCAAGACCGGCGACCCGACGGCTGAGGAGGCGATGGCCACGGGGTCGTATTTTGCACAACAATGGGCCGGCATCAGGCGGATGCTGCGCAGTCTGGTCCGGGCTGACGCCTCCGCCCCATAGGGAGGGCGTTTGTTTGTTCTATCAGCCAGGGGTGACGGCACACGGTCTGCCGCATGATCCGTTCAAATCCTGCGTGATTCCTCGCCCGATTGGCTGGATTTCAACGCTGAGCCGGGATGGGGTGGCGAATTTGGCACCGTATAGCCAGTTCCAGAACCTGACGTTTGACCCTCCTTATGTGATGTTTGCGGCGAACCAAAACATCTGGGGCAACCGGAAGGATTCGGTCGCCAATGCCGAGCAGACCGGTGAGTTTGTATGGAACATGGCGACGTATGAGCTGCGCGATGCCGTCAATCGCTCGGCGCAGGCGGTGGGGCCGGAGGTGGACGAGTTTGAGCTGGCCGGCGTGACGCGGGCTGCGTCCACGCTGGTGAGGCCGCCGCGTGTGGCGGAATCACCCATTCAGTTTGAGTGCAGCTATCATGCGACGCTGCGCCTGCCTGGTGGCGGGACGGTGGGGACGGTGGATGTGGTGATTGGCCGGGTGCTCGGCGTGCACATTGCCGATCATGCGCTGGGGGCGGATGGGCTTGTGGATGTGCTGAAGCTGCGGCCTATCGCGCGGCTGGGATATTACGATTATACATCGATCGAGTCGGTGTTTCAGATGATCATCCCAGGCCAGGGCGAGGCGGAGCTGGCTGGGTTGGAGGGGCGTCCGATGCGTGACTGAGGCGCGTGCTGAGGCGAGTGCTTATGCGAGCAGGGTGGAATACGCGCGCGCATTCCACCCTTCGTTGCTAAATGTGAGGCCAGGGCTGAAATCAGCCGCCAGCGCCGCCGTCATCGGCCAGGACGTTCTGGGCTGCATGCTGCGGTGCCGAAACCTGGGTCTGGGTGAGGGTGATGTCCGACGGCACGACCGTCACGGCCAGCATCAGGCCGGTGGGAACGAGCAGGGCGATGGCGAAGCTGCGAGCAGTGCTGATGGATGATTGAATGAACATTGTGTCGTGCTCCGTTGGTCGTTGATGACCCACACACCCTCGTTGAACCGCGGGTGCTGAGTCCTGAAGCAATTCTAAATAAGTTCTAAATTCGAATTAACGCTTTTTAATCCTAATTTCACGATGATATAACGGTTAACCTATCTTGTTCTCCGTAGTGCTGGCTCTCTGAACGCTTTTCCGACCCGGATCCATTGGAGGCAGCCGCTTTGCAAGACGCCGTCATTGATCGACCAGCCACATTCTTACATCCGCTAGACCGGCGGCGTTGTGAAATTGGCGATCTTCTGCTCGATCGGCGCGGTGAGTTGCTGTTTCGGGGCGGTTCGCCATTGCCGCTGGGCCGGCGGGCGGTGTCGCTTCTCATCAAGCTGGTTGAGCGGCCGGGCGAACTGGTCAGCCGCACCGCGCTGATGGAGGCCGGGTGGCATGGGCTGATCGTTGAGGAAAGCAACCTCGACACGCAGATATCAGCGCTGCGGCGTGCGCTTGCATCGGCTTCAGGTGGGCAGAGCTGGATTCAGACACAGCCCAGGCGTGGCTATCGCTTCGTGGGGCCAGTTGCCGACCGGACGACGCTCGGCACGGACAACAAATGGGCCGCCCAGCCAGCCTCAGCCGGGGCTGATGGCCCACCTGTGTTGGCGATGATGCAACTTCGGGTGCCTGATCCGGGCTTGGCGGATTTTGCCGAGGGTTTGGCAGATGACATCGTGAGCATGTTGGCCTCGTTGCGCGACATTGTGGTGATCTCCCGCGTGTCCACCAATGCGGCACTGCGCACGGGCCTGGAGGTGTTGCGGGCGGGGCGTGATCTGGGGGCAAGCTATTTGTTGTCCGGCAGCGTGCGGCGGCAGGGCAGCGGCGTGCGTATTTTGCTTGAGTTGGCAGATAGTTCGACCGGCGTGGTTGTTTGGTCACGCAGCTTTGTCACGTCGGAAGCCGAGGCACCCAATGCGCCGGTGCCGATCGTGGCCTTGATCGTCAACACGTTGCTGCCACGGGTGCGCGAGCAGGAAATTCGCCATTTGCGCCATGTGCCGGTGCGGGACACGTCGGTCCATCAGCTGCTGCTGCAGGCACGGCTGTTGATGATGCGGTGGTTGCGCGATGAGCTTGAGCAGGCAAAGCCGCTGCTTGATCAGGCGATTCTACGCGATCCGAATTGTGCGCCGGCCTATGCGCTGGCGGCTGAATGGCACAGCTATCAAATCTCGCAGGCCTGGACGACGGACCGGCGGGTTGATCTGGCGGCGATGGAGCGTTGTGCGTTGACGGCGATTTCGCTTGATGGCTCCAACGCGGCGGCTCTTGCCCGCATAGGCCATGGCTACGCGCTGCATCATCGAAATTTCGACTGCGCGACTGAATATCTGGACAGGGCGCTTGATGCCGGGCCGAGCTACCCAAAGGGCTGGGAATTGAGCAGCTATGTGATGTCGTGGCTTGGGGACGGCGATGCTGCCATTCGTCATGCCGAGCGGGCGTTGCAACTGTCGCCGGCAGACCCGATGGTGTTTCAGACCTATACCGCCTTGGCGTTGGGGCATTACACCGAGGGTTCCTATGAGCAGGCGATTTCGTGGGCCAAGCGTTCCCATGCGATGTCCCCACGGCCTGGCTCGTTCCTGAACTATGCAGCGGCGAGTGCGGCGGCTTTGGGCCGGTTTGAGGAAGCGCGCAGCTTTGCGGATCTGTTCTTGCGCGAGCATTCGGGCATCAGCGCTTCGGACATCGTCTCTCGCCACCCGTATCGCGATCCGGAGCGGCGGGCACGTTATGGCAATTTGCTGTTGCTGGCGGGGTTTCCGGACTGAATTGAATGCGCTGGTGCCTCAGAAGCCGGTGAAGAGGATGTCGAGCGCGCGGGTGATGGCGTCGTGCTCGGCGGTGAGGGAGGCGATGGGTTTGCGGAGTTCTCGTTTGTGAATTGAGCCGATCTCATGCCTCCACATCACAAGTTGCTCGCCGTTGACGCTAAGTGTTGGGTGAAGGTCTCTCATCGCTATTGGAGTTTGCGTTGAGGCCTTGAGTGGCACCACGACCCTGGTTGGAATTTGATCAATAAGACTGGCTTGCACGTCCAGCAGATATCCGGGCCTGCCATTGGGCATTGGGTAGACGTCCAGGCGGGCCACTAAAATTGCCGGTAGGCGGCGAGAGTGAGGTCGTTTTTCTCATAGTAGGCGTTCCACGACTCAATGGCCGCCGCGTTCTGCGCCAGCCAGACAGCGCGGCGCGCATCCGCCACGGCTATTTCCAGGCCCGCCTCGCATGCCTGGGAAATGTTGATCCCGAGGGCCTTCGCCTCCTGATGCAGTGCCTCCGGCAGCGTGACGTTGGTGGCGCGACGGGGGGAGCTGGCAGGTTTTGCGGGCGGCATGTTGGTGTCCATGGGCATGAATTACCCATGACTATGCGCATGCACCATACGCAGTTCAACTTAAACCGGGGCTGGCCTCAGATGAACTGGCCGCGCAGGAAGCCGAGCGCTGGGAGAGGTTTCCAGCCCTTTGGCAGATCGGTGCGGCGGACGGGGGCGACGGAGTAATGCGGCGGCGGCTGGGTGCTGTTGCGCAGGAAATTGGCGTGGGCCTTGACCTGCGCCTCTCGCCACTCCCGATCCGCCAGGGCGGCGGCGCGGTTGGGGTAGATTTCCGCCACCCGGTTGATGCGTCCGATCCGGGCCATGACGGCCCAGAGCGTGTCATCACGAGAGGCTGCGAGAGGCACGATCTCGGTCATGCGGCTGTGTCCGCTCGATATTGCTCCAACCCAAACTCTAGGCCCAGCGCCGCCGCCGCCGCAATCACTTCGCGGGCCTACTTCAGAAGCGAGAAATCGGTGGGGATCAGAAATGCGTTGGCGATCTTGGCGTTGATCGGGCCATCGGCCTCGGTTTCTGCCTTCACCTTGAGCCACTCGGGATCGGCCATGAAGGCGGCGTATTTGACTTCACGTTCGGCGAGGCTATCCCAGACCAGCATGTAGGTGAGCTCGTTGTTGTCCGGCCCCACCAGCGTGGTCCAGAAGCCGACGGTGCGGATGCCGTGACGGTCCCAGATGCGCAGGGTGTGGTTGCGGAAGCGGGCCAGCAGGTTGGGCATGCGGCCTGGAATGGTGGTGTAGGTGCGTTGTTCGTAGATCATTGGCGGTTCGTGCTCCCTTTGGTGGCCCGCTTGTGTGAAGGCCAGTGGCTTGTAATGTTGAGCGCAAAACCAAGGAGGACGCCATGGCTGACGCATTGTTTACCGCCGCTGATCTCGCACTGCTCGCGCAGTGGGACACGCCGACGATCTGCAACGGGCTGGAGATCATTGTGCCGGAGCGCCGCGCGATGGGGTTCACCACCCGCAACATGGTCACCGCCGACCGTGCGCTGAAGCCGATTGTGGGGCTGGCGCGCACCGGCGTGATCCGCTCGCGGGAGAAGCCGATGGGGCCGATTCCTACCCGTGAGGACTGGTATTCGTATGTGGCGGCGGGTGCGATGCCGACGGTTGCGGTGTTGCAGGACATCGACGATTTGCCCGGCTTCGGCGCGTTCTGGGGGGAGGTGCAATCGACGGTGCATTTCCATCTCGGCGTGCTCGGGTGCGTCACGAATGGTTCGTTCCGCGACGTGGACATGCTGGCACCGGGCTTTCAAATCATCGGCGGCTGCATCGTGCCGAGCCATGCGCATGTGCATATGACGGCGATGTCGTGCGAGGTGGATGTGCTTGGCATGAAAGTGCAACACGACAGCGTCATTCACGCCGATTATCATGGGGCGGTGGTGATCCCGGCTGATTGCGTGAAGAAGCTTCCGGCGGCGATTGATCTGATCACACGCCGCGAGAAGGTGATTTTAGATCTGGCGAAAGCGCCGGGGTTCAATTCGGAGATCATGCGTGAGGCGCTGAAGAAGTCGGGCGAAATTCACTAGTTAGCTCAGGCGCAGGGTGGGGTGCGGGAGGGCATCCCACCCGACGCTGGCTAACCTTGGCGAATGCGACGTGTCACCTGGATGATCATCCGATACGCGGATTTGTCATGCCGGTTTGGTTGTGTGGGCGTGCTGGCATGGGCATAAGCGCTGGCCCACCAGGTCGCGTCTCGGGGCAATGCCATAACATGATCGCGTCAGACGAAACCCGCACCGAACTGCGTGCCATGATCCGTTTAGCGCTGCCGTTGGTGGCGGGGCAGGTGCTGCTGTTTGGCGTCAATGTGATCGACACGCTGCTGGCCGGGCATTTGGGGCCGCAGGTGCTGAGCGCGGTGGCCCTTGGCGGGCAGGTTTGGATGCTGCCGCTGATGGCGTTGCAGGGGATGATGTTCGTGGTGCCCGCGCGGGTGTCGCAGCTGATGGGCGCGGGGAAGCGCGCGGATGTGGGCGCGCTGTTTCGCCAGATATTGTTCCTGGCCGTGACGATGGGCGTTTTGGTGCTGATGGCGATCCGTCTCGCTGCCGACGCGGTGGGGCCGTTGCTGGGTGTGGCGCCGGACATTGCCGAGGGAGCAGCCGCCTTTTTGCGCGCGATTGCCTGGGCTGGTCCGCCGCTTGCGGTGTTCATGGCGTGCCGTGGGCTGTCGGATGGATTGTCATTGACCCGGCCCGCGATGTGGTTCGGGCTGCTTGGCCTGCTGCTGCTGATCCCGATTGGCTACGCGTTGATGTATGGCGCGGTCGGGATTGCACCGATGGGGGCCTATGGCAGCGGGCTGGCGACGGCTTTGGTGATCTGGATTCAGGCGGCGCTTTTTGTCGGCTACGTGGCGACCGCGCGGCCTTATCGCGGCATTGGCTGGGGCTGCGGGCGGCTCGGTCCGGACCGTCCGGTGCTGGCCGGGCTGCTGCGGCTTGGGGTGCCGATGGCTGTGAGTGTGACGATGGAGGTGAGCATGTTCAGCGTCGCCGCCTTTGCCATTGCGCGGTTCGGCGCGGTGCAGATTGCGGCGCACCAGATTGCGCTGAACGTGGCCGGGTTGGCGTTCATGGTGCCGCTGGGCTTGTCCGGGGCGATCACGGTGCGGGTGGGCATGGCGCTGGGGGCGGGTGACATGGTGCGGGCCCGGCTGGCGGGGCTGCTGGGGATCACGCTTGCCGCGTGCATTCAGACGATCAGTTGCGCGCTGATGGTGGCGATGCCGGCCGGTATTGCGGCACTTTATACGGCTGATGCCGATGTGCAGGGCGCGACGGTGAGTCTGCTGGCGTTTGCAGCACTTTTTCAGTTCTCCGATGCGGTGCAGGTGGCGGCCAATGGCGCATTGCGTGGGTTGCAGGACACGCGTTATCCGGCGGTGATCACGCTGCTGGCCTATTGGGTGGTGGGCATGCCGCTTGGGCTGGTTCTGGCGTTTGCGGGCCATATGGCGGCGCGGGGCATGTGGGTTGGTCTGCTGGCGGGGCTGAGTGTGGCGGCGGTTTTGCTGACATGGCGGTTCATGCAGCGCACCCTTGCTGCGGTGCGGCATGACGTTACACTGGACGCATGACCCTTCTTGTTCGATCCGGCAACGCCGAAGCCTTTTTGGAATGGCACGCAGCTTTCGCGGAGTTTTCTCCCGGGCTTGAGGTGCGCAATTGGAGCGATCCGGATGTTGATCCGGCCTGTGTGGAATACGTGATGGTGTGGGAGCCGGAGCATAACCGGCTGGCGACGTTCCCGAATTTGCGCATGGTGTGCAGTGCGGCGGCGGGGATTGATCACATTCTGTCCGACCCGAGCCTGCCGAAGCATCTGCCGTTGGTTCGGCTGGTGACGGCGGATCAGTCACAGCGGATGGGTGATTATGTGTGCTGGGCGGCGCTGTCGCTGCTGCGGCGGATTCCTGAGATTTTGGTGGGCCAGCGGGAGCGCGGGTTTGACACGGCGCTGACCGGTGAGGCGGCACCTGATACTCGGGTTGGCGTGATGGGGCTGGGCGCGATGGGCGCGCGGTCTGCGGTGATGCTGGCCGGGCTTGGGTTTCAGGTGGCGGGCTGGTCTGGCGGTGCGAAGAAAATTCCAGGCGTGCAGGATTTCGTCGGTGACGCGGATTTGGCGGCGTTTCTGGCGCGCACGGATATTCTGGTGTGTCTGCTGCCGCTGACGCCTGCGACGACGGGGATTGTTCGCGCGGAGACGATAGCGCAGTTGCCGAAAGGGGCTGGCGTGATCAATGCCGGGCGTGGGCGGCATGTGGTGGATGCGGATTTGATCGCGGCGCTGGATAGCGGGCATTTGGCGGGGGCGGTGCTGGACGTGTTCGATCCGGAGCCGCTGCCGAAGGAGCATCCGTATTGGGAGCATCCGAAGGTGATCGTGACGCCGCACGTGGCGTCGTTCGGGTCACGGCGGGTGCGGGCACGGCACATTGCGGGCGTGATTGCGGCGTTTGAGCGTGGGGAGTCGTTTCCCGGGTTGTATGATCCGGTGCGGGGGTATTAGCGCCTATTCGACTGTGACGGATTTCGCCAGGTTGCGCGGCTGATCGACGTCGGTGCCTTTGAGGACGGCGACGTGGTAGGCGAGCAGCTGGACGGGAATGGCGTAGAGGATGGGGGCCACGAAGGGGTCCACGTCGGGCAGGATCACGGTTTCCACCGCGATGTTGGCGAGTTTGGCGGCACCTTCGGCGTCACTGAACACGATGAGCTGGCCGCCGCGGGCTGCTGCTTCCTGGAGGTTGCTGGCGGTTTTCTCGAAGAGTGGGCCGGAGGGCGCGATGGCGATGACCGGGACGTGGCGGTCGATCAGCGCGATAGGGCCGTGCTTCATTTCGCCGGCAGCATAGCCCTCGGCGTGGATGTAGCTGATTTCTTTCAGCTTCAAGGCACCTTCCATGGCGATGGGGAAGCAGGAGCCGCGGCCGAGATAGAGCACGTCGCGCGCCTCGGCGATCCGGGCGGCGATGCGTTGGATGGCCGCGCTGTGGTCGAGGATTTCGGCGGCGCGGCTGGGGACTTCGAGCAGCGCGTCGGTCATGCGGGCTTCTTCGGCGGCGGAAATCGTGCCGCGGGCTCGGCCCATGGCGAGCGCCAGGCAGGCGAGGACGGCGAGCTGGGCGGTGAAGGCCTTGGTGCTGGCAACGCCGATTTCGGGGCCTGCGATGGTGGCGAGCACGGCGTCGCTCTCGCGCTCCATGCTGCTTTCGGGGACGTTGACGAGGCTTAAGATGTGCTGGTGCTGCTGCTTCATGTAGCGGAGCGCGGCCAGCGTGTCGGCGGTTTCACCGGATTGGCTGATGAGCAGGCCGAGGCCGCCCTTTTCCATCGGTGGCGTGCGGTAGCGGAATTCGCTGGCGACGTCGGCGTCACACGCGATGCCTGCGACATTCTCAAACCAGCTGCGGGCGACGAGGCCTGCGTAGAATGATGATCCGCAGGCGACGATGGTGATGCGTTGGATGGCGGCGAGGTCGAATGGGAGCGGTGGCAGGCCCACGGCGCGGGTGGCGGGGTTGACCATCTGGTGCAGCGTGTCACCGATCACGGCGGGGTGCTCGTGCAGCTCTTTTTCCATGAAGTGGCGGAAATTGCCTTTGCCGACGGCGGCACCGGTCAGCGCGGTGAGGCGGATTTGGCGCTCCACGGACGCGCCGTATTCATCGAAGAAGGCGCAGTTGTCGCGGGTGACGACGGCCCAGTCACCGTCATTGAGATAGGCGATGCGCTGGGTGAGCGGGGCGAGGGCCAGGGCATCAGAGCCAATGAACATTTCGCCTTCGCCGAAGCCGATGGCGAGCGGTGCGCCGTGGCGGGCACCGATCATCAGCTCGGGATGGCCCGTGAAGATGACGGCAATGGCGTAGGCCCCTTGCAGGCGGGGGAAGGTGGCGGCGGCGGCTTCCTGCGGCGTCATGCCGGCGGCGAGGTGGAGATCGAGCAGTTGCGCCACGGTTTCGGTATCGGTCTCGGTGGTGAACACCTGGCCCTTGGCCTGAAGCTCGGTTTTTAGCTCGGCGTGATTTTCGATGATGCCGTTATGGACGACGGCGACGCGGGCGGTGCCGTGGGGGTGGGCGTTGCTCTCGGTGGGGGCGCCATGCGTGGCCCAGCGTGTGTGGCCGATGCCGGTGATGCCGGTGAGGGGCTTGGTTTCCAGCACGGCGGCGAGGTTGCCGAGTTTGCCCTCGGCGCGCCTGCGCTCGATATGGCCGTTGTTCAGCGTTGCGATGCCCGCACTGTCATAGCCGCGATATTCGAGGCGGCGCAGAGCTTCGAGCAGCAGCGGGGCTGCCGAATGGGAGCCGATAACGCCGACGATGCCACACATGCGAGGTCTTCCTATTTCTTTGTGCGGGCGGCGCGGAAAGTGGCGGCGCGGCCGGGCTTGTTGACCTGCTGGGCGCGACCGAAGGCCATGGCGTCCGGTTCCACATTTTCAGTGATGACGCTGCCTGCGGTGGTGAATGCGCCGTTTCCGACGGTGACGGGGGCGACCAGGACGCTGCATGTGCCGATGAACGCATCGGTGCCGATGGTGGTGCGATGTTTCGCGAAGCCGTCGTAATTGCAGGTGATGGTCCCTGCGCCGACATTGGTGCGGGCCCCGATTTCGCTGTCGCCGAGGTAGCTGAGGTGGTTGGCTTTCGCACCGTCACCGAGATGCGTGGCCTTGAGTTCGACGAAGTTGCCGACATGGGCGGCCTTCCCGATCACGGTGCCGGGGCGCAGACGGGCGTAGGGGCCGATGATGGCGTCCGGGCCGACATGGCAGCCTTCGAGGTGGCTGAAGGCGCGGATGGTGGCGCCGGTTTCGATGACCACGCCGGGGGCGAATACGACGTTCGGCTCGATGATCACGTCGGGGGCGATTTTGGTGTCAAAGGAGAAGAACACCGTTTCGGGGGCGGTGAGGGTCACGCCTGCGTCCATGGCGGCACGGCGGAGCTGGCGTTGGAGGGCACCTTCGGCCTCGGCGAGTTCGGCGCGGGAGTTGATGCCGCGTAGCTCGTCCTCCGCCGCCTCGATGCTGGCGACGTTGTGGCCGCTGGCGCGGGCGAGGGTGACGAGGTCGGTGAGGTAGTATTCACCTTTGGAATTGTCGGGGCGGACGGATTGTAGCCATTGCCGCATCTGCCCGGCCTCGGCGCAGAGGACGCCTGCGTTGCATAGGCCGATGGCGCGTTGTTCGGGTGTGGCGTCGGCGTATTCGACGATGCTGGTGACGTAGCCGGCTTCCGTGAGCACGCGACCGTAGCGGCCGGGGTCGGCGGGGCGCATGGCGAGGAGGGCGAGGCCCACGTCCCCTTCCGCACGGCGTTCGAGCAGGCGGCCCATGGTGTGGGCGGAGATCAGCGGGTTGTCGGCGTAGAGCACGGCCACTTCACCGTCACCGAAATGGGCTTCGGCCTGCAGCGCGGCGTGGGCGGTGCCGAGGCGGTCGTGGTGGATGACCACCGGATGCGGCGCGCAGGCGGCGGCGAGTTGGTCCATGTCTGGGCCGATCACCACCACGATGCGGTCGAACACCTGTGATGCGCTGTCGAGCAGATGATGCAGCATCGCGCGTCCGCCGACCTTATGTAGGGTCTTGGGCAGCGCCGATTTCATGCGGGTGCCGAGACCGGCGGCGAGGATGATGGCGGTGGCTGTCATGCGATATGTCCGGTAGCGGTGCGGGGGTGGCCGTGTCAAAGGGGCGATGGATCACTCTTGGTGACCGAATGCAACACGGGGACGGGACATGCAGCGCTTTGTGGTGTTCGATCAGGACGGAACGCTGGTCAATTCCGTGCCAGATTTGCTGGGGGCGCTGAACCGGGCGGTGGTCAAACGGGGCATGGAGGCGTTCACCGAGGACGAGGTGCGGCCCATGATCGGCGATGGCGCGGGCGTGCTGCTGCAGCGGGCGTTCGCTGTGCGCGGGCGGGTGGCGGATGCTGAGGTGATGGGTGAATTGGTGGCTGATTACACCGCGCATGCGGCGCAGCTGAGCCGTCCGTATCCGGGTGTGGTGGAGACGCTGGGGCTGTTGCGCGAGCTGGGTTGGGGCATGGCGGTTTGCAGCAACAAGCCGTCCTCCGCTGCCACGGCCGAATTGCGCGGGCTGAAGCTGGACAAATTTTTCGCCTTTGTGGCGGGGGGCGACAGCTTCGACGTGCGCAAGCCTGATCCCGGTCATGTGCTGAAAACGCTGGAAGCCTGTGGGGCTGAGCCGTCGCGGTCGGTGATGGTGGGCGATCATCGCAACGACATTCTGGCGGGTCGTGGTGCGGACATTGCCACTGTGTGGGCGCGTTGGGGGTATGGGACGGAGGATGTTGGTGCCACGGCGCAGGCTGGTTCTTTTGCGGAATTGCCGGATATTCTGAACGGGCTGATTGCGGCGTGACGGCGAAGGCTGGCGGGTTTTCCTGGGGAGCACTTGCTCCGCTCGGCGCGGTTGCGATCTGGTCGGGCAATACGATTGTGACGAAATCGGCGGCGACGGTGATCGATCCGGCGTCGATCACGCTGTATCGCTGGTTGATCGCATTTGCACTGCTGGCCCCGTTTGTGGCGGTTTCAACCTGGCGGGCGCGGGCGGTGGTGCGGGCGCATTTTTGGCAGATCGGCATTCTCGGCACGCTGGGCATGGCGACCTATCAGGGGCTCGCCTATGTGGCGGCGCGCACGGCGTCGGCGGTGGATATGGGCGTGATCCAGGCGCTGATGCCGTTGTTCGCAGCCCTGATGGCGAGCGTGCTGGCGGGTGAAGGGCTGACATTGTGGGCGCTGCTCGGCTCGGCGATTTCGCTGGTGGGCGTGGTTGTGCTGGCGACGCATGGCGATCCGGCGGCGTTGTCGGTGGGCGCGTCGGGCGTGGGTGACGTGCTGATGCTGCTCGCGGTGGTGGCAAACTCGCTCTACGGCGTGCTGCTGCGGCGTTGGGCGATCCCGCTTTCGACGTGGCAGCAAATGCTGGTGCAGATGATGTTTGCCATCGTGATCTCGGTGCCGTTCTGGCTGGCTGGGCCAATGGGGCCGATCAACGCTGCGAACGCGGCGATTGTGCTGTATGCCGGCATTCCCGCCTCATTGGGGGCCCCGTTCTGCTGGATTGTGGGGGTGAAGGTGCTGGGAGCCTCCCGCGCCTCCAGCTTCGTCAATTTGCTGCCGGTGGGCGTGGCGCTGCTGGCCTGGGGTCTGCTGGGCGAGACGCTGCATTGGTATCATGCCATCGGCGGCGGGCTGACCTTGGCCGGGGTGGCGTTGGCGTTACGGCCGAGGCGGGCGATCCGGGGTGCGTTGGTACGATAATTGCAAGTCATGTGGCTCAAACGTGAGGGGCTTTGAGCATGGCATATCTGGCACCGGCTGAGTTTGTTCGCAAAGCCATCGACGCTGGTGAGGCGAAGGTGATGATGGCGACGAAGGACAGCTTTATTCGCGCCTATATGGCCGGTGCCATCCTGGCGCTGGCGGCGGCGTTCGCGGTGACGGTGACGCAGACGACGGGGCAGCCTTTGGTGGGGGCGCTGCTGTTCCCGGTTGGGTTCTGCATGCTCTATCTGCTCGGCTATGACCTTTTCACCGGGGTGGTGGTGCTGACGCCGCTGGCGCTGCTGGACCGGCGGCCCGGTGTCACATTTGGCAGTATGATGCGCAACTGGGGCGTTGTGTTCGTCGGCAACTTCATAGGCGCGCTGACGGTGGCGGTGATGATGTCGATCATCTTCACGTTCGGATTTGCGACGGAGCCGAGCCCGGTGGGCAAGCTGATTGCCAGCATCGGTGAGGCGCGGACGCTGGGTTATTCGAAGTATGGTGCGGCTGGGATGCTGACATTGTTCATCCGCGCGGTGATGTGCAACTGGATGGTTTCCACCGGCGTGATCGGGGCGATGGTCTCCACCTCCGTCCCGGGCAAGGTGATCGCGATGTGGATGCCGATCATGGTGTTCTTCTTCATGACGTTTGAGCACTCGGTGGTGAACATGTTCCTGTTCCCGTCGGCGCTGATCATGGGCGGGCATTTCTCGGTGGTGGACTATCTCGTTTGGAACGAGATCCCGACTTTGCTGGGCAATATTGTCGGTGGTCTCGCATTCACCGGGCTGATGCTCTACTCGACCCACGCCCGCACAGGGGCGACGCGGGTGGTGGCTCGGGCTGCGGAGTAGGCGGGCTGGGTTTGAGGTTGGTTGGTTTTCCATAGGGTTTGTCATTGCGAGCCCCCGCTTGGGGGCGTGGCAATCCAGAGGTCTTAGGTCTCGCCTTGCGGCTCCTGGATTGCCACGGGGCCTGTGGCCCCTCGCAATGACGGAGGGGGCTTAGAGCGGGCAGTATCGCGTCAGGCCTGAGAAGGCTTGCGCGGTGTTGGCCAGCGGGAAGTTTTCGCTGCGGGTGTTGCCGTCGCCGTCGGTAAGGGTGACGGCAACCCGTTCGCCAGCCAGCATCTGGCGCATGATTGGTTCGACGTTCGTGTAGAATTCGGCGAGGTTTGGGGCGGTGGCGTAGCCCTTCACGATGATCGGGTCCTGTGCGTCAACCTGGACCGAGACGAGGGCCTTGGAGGGCACCACGAGGCGCAGGCCGGAGCCCGGCTTCCAGACGCCGAGGGTGAGGTGGCGGTCAAAGCAGGTGAGCGTGATGCCCATGGCCGTGGTGTTTTGGCCCGCGGTGAGCGATGTGGTTTCGGTGGCGGTGTTGAGCGTGACGTCCACGAACCACGGGCCGATGAAGCGTGGGGCGGCCTGCGCGGGCAGGGTCAGTGCAAGCGTCACCAGCGCTGCTGATCGCGTCATTGCAAGCGCTCGGGCGAAGCAACCCAGTGGCGCGTCGCGTTGCTCTGGGTTGCCACGCCGCCAAGCGGCGGCTCGCAATGACGAGGGCTTGACCGTCATGCTGTCCCCAAAAGGCAGTGGGCGAGGCGGTTGAACTCGGCGATGTCCAGCGTTTCGGCGCGGCGGGCGCCGTCAATCTCGCATTCGGCCAAAAGCCGCTCACCGCCGATGGATTTCAGCGAGCCGCGCAGCATTTTGCGGCGCTGACCGAAGGCTGCGGCAGTGACGCGTTCCATGGCTCGGAATAAGTCGGGCGAGGGTTGCTCGGCGTGTGGGCGGATGACGATGACGGCGGACATGACTTTCGGCGGCGGGCTGAAGGCTTGGGGCGGGATGCGCAGGCGGAACTCGCAGGTGGCGAGCCATTGCGCCAGCACCGAGAGCCTGCCGTAGCCGTCGCTGCCGGGGGCGGCGCAGATGCGGTCGGCGACTTCTTCCTGGAACATCAGCGTCATCTGTTCCCACTGAGCAGCCTGCCGGAGCCAGCCGATGAGCAAAGGCGAGCCGATGTTGTAGGGCAGGTTGGCGATGATCTGGCGCGGGGCGGGGATGAGGGTGGTGAGGTCGAGGGCGAGTGCGTCGCCTTCAATGAGGTGTAGCCTTCCGGCGTGATGAGCCTGGAGTTCGGTGATGGCGCGCACGGCGCGGTGGTCGATTTCAATGGCGGTGACGCTGGCAGCGTTGGTGTCGAGCAAAGCGCGGGTGAGGCCGCCGGGGCCAGGGCCGATTTCGGCTATATGGCGGCCTTCGAGGTCGCCGGCCTGACGGGCGATGCGGGCGATCAGATTGGCGTCGAGCAGGAAGTGCTGGCCGAGCGATTTGCGCGCGTCGAGCCCATACGCGCCGACAACATCACGCAGCGGGGTGAGCGCTGTGACCGGCGCGGGCACGATTGGCAGGGCTTCAGGCGCGTTGATCGATCACCGCCCGGCGCTGCAGGTCGCGCATCAGCTGGCGTGAGGAGAGTTCCAGGCGATCAGCAAAGATTTTGTCGAGTATTGCACCGCGTGACGGAATGCCCTGTGTTTTTTGTTCCCGAGAGCAGACCAGAATGACTGCGATGCCGTCTTCGGTCGGCAATGGCGGGCTGGGCTTGCCGACGGTGAGGCCGGCGAGGAGCTGCTGCATCTGCGGGTTGCCGACGGTTTCCAGATGGATCTCGCCGGGGTCGCTGGGCCGGACCTTGCCGGCGGCATCGTTCGCAGCCTCCATCGCCGGGCAGCTGGTGACGGTGCTGCTGATGCGCTTGGCGGTGGCCAATTGCTCAAGCTGCTGCGGCGTTGGGGCCTGCGGGTTGAGGCGGGTGGTGAAGGGCAGGAACGCCTGTCGGACGTTCATCACGGTGGTGACATCCTTTCCCACTTCACGTTTGCCGCGCAGGGTGATGACGGAATAGCCGCCTGGCACCTTGATGGGGTTGCTGACCGCACCGACCGGCATTTCCTTTGCAATGCGCAGGACCGCGGGGTCGAGGTCGTAGGCTTTCACCCAGCCGAGTTCACCACCGGAGAGTGCGGTTTGCGATTGGCTGAACTGGGCGGCGATGACGGCGAACGGCGCACCGGCGCGCAATTGCTGGATGACAGTGTCGATGAAGCGTCGCGCCTCGGAATCCTGAGTGGGCGAGGGGACGGGGGTGAAAATCTCACCGAGGTGAAATTCCTGCTGGCCCTGCTGGGCTTTGATCTGGTTGACCTGCTCGGCGACGTCTGCATCTGACGGTTCACCGCGTTCGGCGACGAGCTGGCGGAGCACTCGGTTCCAGGCGATTTGGACGCGGAACTGGTCGATCAGCGTGCGCATTTCGATGCCATTTGACGAAAGCTGGCGGGCGAGCTGGCCGGGCTGCATGTTGTTGCGGCCCTCCACCTCGGCGATGGCCTGGGCAATTTCCTTGTCCTGCACGACGATGTGGCGGCGCTGGGCCTCCTGCAGGCGGAGCCGCTCGTCGATCAGCTGGCGGGTGACCTGGCTGGTGAGGCGGTCGAGCACGTCGTTGGAAACCGGCAGGCCGGTGGACAGCGCGAACAGGCGGCGGCGGTTGTTCACGTCCCCGGCGCTGATCACGTCCCCGTTGACGACGGCGACAATGCCCGTCGCGTTCTGGTCAGACAAAGCCGGGCCTGGGCGTGCGCCCTTGGCCGGGCGGCCCACCACCTGGCCTTGGCCGTAGGCGGTGAGCGGCAGCAGCGCCAGCAGGGCCATCAATGGCAGCGTGCGTGAAAGGCTGGATGCGCGCATGGTGGCGGTTGAACTCCTGTGGATGCTGAGCGCGTCGGCATCCGTGTGATAAGGCGGCGTCAGTTGGCGTGGAAGCCGAATTCGCCCACGGTCTTTAGCGTTACGTTGAACAGCACGGCACTGTCGCCAGTGTCGTTCAGCAAGGAGGTATAGCGCCGGTAATAGCGCACGTCGAAGATGAAGCACTCATTTTCGTAACTGCCACCCGCATCGATGCCCACCATCTGGCTGGTCTGCAAGCTGCGACGGACGTTGCCGGATAGCTTCCACGGGCTGAAATTGGCCGCAAAACCAACCGATGCCTCCTCCCGCGGTGTGTTCAGCGCCTTGATCGCCGTCGCACTGTTGGGCGCATAATCATAGCTGGAATACGGCGTTGTGGTGGAGAACAGGTAGCCAGCGTTCAGGCGGAAGGCTGCGGGACCTGCCGAGATGACTGCATCGGCAAATTGTGGACGGAGGCTTTTGTGGTCGAACCGCTCGCGGGTGGTGAAGTCCAGATACGGGCCGGGCGTGAAGCTTTGGCGTGCGACGATGTCCGACACCGTGTCACGCAGGCCGGATTTGGCGGTGAAATACGGGTCAGCCTTTGTGCGGTAGGACTGGCCGACGAGACCGCTGATTTGTTCACCCTCGGGGAACATCCAGCTGCCTTTCAACGCGGCGACCGCGCGCAGGCCGCCTTCCAGACGGTCGGTGCCGATGTTGCGGTTGCGGTCGAACAAAGTGGCGTCGGTGAAATCGACGTCCAGCGCGTCCTCGTTTGGGATGCGGGTGCGGCTGTAGCTGGAGCCACGTGGGCTGGCCATCAGCTTGAAGATAGGCTCGATGGTTTGCACGCCGAGGCCGTCATTTTCGGTGCGTGCAAAGGGCAGGCTGCCTTGCACGGACAGCGTCGGCATGGCCTGGGCAGAGGTGCCGGAGTTGATGGGCGAGTAGGTGGGTAGCAGAGTGAGGCCGTGTGCCGAGTAGGCGGCGCTGTCCACATCGACGCCGAGCTTCCACTGGTCACCGAGCGGGCCGCTGAACGGTTTGGCCCAGCCGAGTGTCAGATTGGCGCGTTCGTCGCTGGTGCCCTTCGTGCGCAGCACGTTGTAGGCACCGGTCTGCACGGTGAGGCGTCCGCCCAGCGCGTCGGGTTCGCCGAAATAGCTGTATTGGGTGCGCGGCAGCACGAACGGGACGGTGTTGGTCGAGCCGCTGGTCAGGCTTTGATAAAGGTGAAAATCGGTGCGCGCGTAGGAGCCCTGACCGAAGCCTTCGAGATAGACGCTGCTGGCCAGGGAGTTCTGGGTTGAAGCGATGTGGAAGTCACGCACGTAGGTGGCGTTGCTGGCGCGGTTGACGTCAAAGCCCCAGCGCCATGTGTCATCCAGCGCGAACACGCCAGAGGTGAAAAGATGACCTTGCGGCTTGCCGTGTTCCTCGCCAAACGAGCCGGCCGTCTTGACGGTGCCGGAGTTGAAACGGCGGCGGTAGGCGAAGTTGAGCACCTCCGCCCCGCTGCTGGTCAGATAGGGTGAGAGGGTGGCGTCTGAGCTGTTATCAATGACGTAGTAGTAGGGAATGATTGTGTTGGCACCGAGCTTGGAGCTGTAGCCGAATGCTGGGGGAAGCACGCCGCTGGCGCGCTTTTCTGATGGGTCCGGGTGGGTGAGGTAGGGCAAATACATCACCGGCACGCCGTAGATATCGATGATGGCATCGGTGTATTCGATGCGTTTGTTGTCGATGTCCTGCACGGCGGTGCGCGCACGGATATCCCAGAGCGGGGCGCGGGTGGGATCTTTCGCGCAGAGATTGCAGGTGCTGTAGATGGCGCGGGTGAGTTCGTTCAGCTTGGCATCGGTCCGCCTGGCCCCGTTGGCGGCGAGCTTGCCGCCCTGGGCGAGCTGGGCGCGCATGCCATTGAGCACGCCGTCCTTCATGTCCTGGGTGAGTTCGGCGTAATCCGAAAACACGGTCTGGCCGTCGGCCTGTTGCAGCACCACGTGGCCGAAGGCTGCGGCGACGCCGGTGTTGCGGTTGAAGACGATGCGATCAGCCGCCAGCGAACGGTCATTCTGCCATGCCTCGACATTGCCGGTGGCGGTGGTGATGCCGTCGTCACGGTCATACTGCACATCGTCGGCCTGGAAGGTGATCGGCGAATTGCGATCACCAGGAGCGCCAGCGGGGCCGGGTACGGGTTGTGCTGGAACCGTCACGGCGGCTGCCGCTTGGGCTTGGAGGGAGGCCGCCGGCAGCAGCAGGAGAGCCGCTGCAAGGGCGGCCCGGAATTGGGCCTTGTCCGTCATCGGCTCAGCCGTCTTCCAGATGCAGCAGCAGTGCCACGGAGAGCATCAGCCCGGACGCGGCCGGTGCCCAGGCGGCGAGGATGGGCGGAATGGCACCGCTTTGGCCAAATTCCTCCGCCACCTTGGAGACGACGAACAGCATGAAGCCGGCGGCAACACCACTGCCGATCATCTGCGCCACGCCGCCGCGCCGGGTTTGGCGCATGGAGAAACCAGCGGAGAGCAACGACATGGTACCGGCGAGCAGCGGCAGGGCGAGCAGCGTTTGGAAGTGGAGGCGGTGGCGGATGGCAGAAAACCCTGAGTGTTCGAGCAGCGAGATGAAGCCGGGCAGCGCCCAGACCGAGAGCGTGTCCGGCGAGGCAAAGCTGTCCTGCACGCGGCCCACGGTGAGGTTGGTGGACAGGCTGCGGGTTTCGGCAGGACCGGGCAGACCACCGGGTTTTACCACGCGGGCGTTTTCCAGTGTCCAGGCGTAGGGGCCGAGAAGGGCATGATCAACCTGGATGCGTTCAAGCAGGCGGTCCTGGTCATCAAGACGGAACAAGCTGACGTCGGTTGCCGAAATCTTGCCATCGGTGAGATTGACGTGGCCGGCATGCAGGATGGCGATGCCCTGCGGGGTGAGTTCATTGTCGGCCTGACGCAGCCAGAGCTGTTGGCCATTCAGAGCCAAGGGGCCCGCGCCGCCGCGAAGATAGGTGTTGTCCAGTGCCTCGGCACGGGCGCGCATGACGGCGGAGAGCGGGCTGACGGCACCGGTGGCGAAGGCGCCGAGGGCGATGGCGCACAGCACTGGGGCTGCGAGAAACTGCCAGGCCGAGACACCGGCGGCGCGGGCGACAATCAGCTCGGATGAACGGGTGAGACGCCAGAACGCCAGGATTCCGCCAAGCAGGACCGCGAAGGGAAGGATCTGCATGCCGATCCAGGGCAGGCGCAGTGTTTCGATGGTGGTGATGATGGCGAAAGTGGCATCGGGCTTGGTCGAGGCGCGGCGGAGCAATTCGATGAAGTCGAACAGGGCCACAAGCCCGGTCAGCCCGGCCAGCATGACCAGAACCGAGAACATGAACGCGCGCGCGATATAGAGCGACAGAGTGACGGCAATCGGCACGAGTGGGACGAACTCCTGGCAGTTTGTTCAGTCTAGCTGTTGCGTAACGTCAAGGCGAGGGGTGGGGGCGAAGTGTTGGTAAGGCGTTGTTAAGTTGGGGTTCTGGTCGAGTGGATGCGCTCAGGGGTGTCATGCACGACCGCACAGCGCGGCGGCCCAAGTGCACCGTGCAGGCGCCGCACAGGCCGATGCCGCAACCGAACTTGGTTCCGGTCAGGTTCGCGACGTCACGGATGATCCACAGCAAGGGCGTGTCCGGGCTGGCGGTTGCGCTGAAGGCTTTGCCGTTGAGCTGAAAATTTGTAGTAGTAATTGCGATGTTATTCATGGCGTGGAAACCGGAGTAGAGCGGCGTGACGCAACAGCCTGCGGCAGGTTGGGCCAGGCTGGCAAATCGCTGCGCGTGCGCCTTAGGTAACCGGCCAGCAGCGCAACATCGTCGTCAGTCAGTGCCGCAGCAAAAGCCGGCATATAGGGGCCTGCCGCGCCGTGGCCACCCACGCCTTGCAGGAC
>CAIJTR010000052.1 GCA_903823665.1 uncultured Rhodospirillales bacterium | reverse complement strand
GAGCACGAACTTTCGACCAGATGATTCCATCTGGTCGAAACGTGCCCTAGGCCAAGACTGCTGTCGAGCAGGCCGACCATCCGCAATGTGATGAATAAAGGGATGACGATCATCACGGCGGGGAACATCCGCACCGTGAGATAAAGCAGCATGATCTTTTGCCGCCCGGCAAAGCGCGTGCGGGCAATGGCGTAGGAAGGCGGACAAGCATATCATTGATCACGCCAAGCCGCGGGTCGAGCATTAGCGCCCACATATTGCCGGCCACAACGTTGGGCAGAAACCACGGCAGCAGGATCAGCACGGATGCGAGCCGCGACCCCGGCAGGTTTCGGTCGAGCAGCAAGGCGGTGGCGAGGCCAAGAATGACTTCGCCGATGGTGTTGCCGACCACCCAAACCACAGTGTTGCGCAGAGATAGCCAGAACACCGGATCGCTGAGCAAACGAAGGTAATGTTTGGCACCCACGAAGCCGGTGCCGAGATCAGGTCAGTTCAGCCGCATCTCGCGCACGCTGAGGCTCATGCCCCATAGCGTGGGATAAAGCACGATGGCGACGATTAGAATAAGGCTAGGGGCGAGGAGATACCAAGCCCAGCGGCGCCGTTCCGACAGCGCGCCGAGGCCCATCAGGCCTTCGCCACTGCCATGCGCTCGATGTGGCCCCAGTCGAACATAAAACCGAGGCCGGGTTCGCTGGACACGGTCAGCACGCCACCATTGATGGCCAGTGGCCCGTTGTTGCGCAGACTGTCGATCTGCTCGGTCCCCATCACCAACTGTTACTCCATAGAATGTTGACCTTGTTCCTACTCAATACATATCTCATTGACCTCACACATTTTGATGTGGATTAGTGGGAATGGGAATGATTGGTAGAGTATTGCAATTGTCCTGTGCAAATCCCGTCGTTGCGACGGCCCGGAGCGCCATGTCTTCGATCTCGGTACGCAAGAAAAAACCCCGCCGCCCAGCCGGTGCGAACGAAGATGCCCAGCCTTCATCCAAGAGCGGACCGTCCGAGTGGTGCGTCAAAAGAATCGCGCCACCTCGTCGGTCGTCATAAACTGAGAGACAGCTTGCCCTGCCTGCTCATTGTGCCCAGCTTCACTCATGTTGCCTCCTGTGGAGATTGTGTGATCGATTTCTCAGGGGCTGCGGCAAACAACTCGCGCGCGGCCATGCGCCCAAGGCATCGGGCGAATTCGTGGAGGTCTGCCATGCCAAGCGCATCGGAAGGCGACTGCGCAGGCTGATCACCCGGGAGGCGTTGCTCCTCCGGTCGTTCTATCGTCGCTGATCTGAGGCGAGTGGCACGCTGCATTCGCCAGTTTGTCGCGGAGGCGTTTGGCGTTTGCCAGGAAATCGCGTTGCAAGAATTCCGAAAAAGCAGTCGTCAGCCTTCGTTTGCAGGCGGCTAAATTCGGGTGAAGGTCTTCTCGTGGAGCCGCCGCAGTCCCGTCGTGATCTGGGATGAGCTGAACTCATCGCCACACAGCGACAACGCCTCGTGGGCAAAGGCACCAAAACTGCCGCGCTTTTTCCCGAGAACAACGGGCGGTACGCCTTTAGCGGCCAGCCAGATCGCGGCGAGCCCCTCCAGCGCGAACATCAGTGCGTCGGGCGTCTCCTCAGCACCGCGGCGCGCCCCCTGCTGGCGTTGGGCAAGCTGTTCTGCACCTCGCTTTAACTGCGCCATGGTGGCCCGCATCTCTTCATAACGATGCAGAACGGCCGGTGTGATGCTAAATGTTGGTCTCGTGATGCGAACACCTGATGGAAGGCCATTTGCAGCCAACTCCTCGGCATCCATCCATTCCGTTGGTGCTATGCGGCCCATTGCATCGGCCACAGTTTGCGGATCAAGGTTGTCAAGATGCTGAGTAAGCTTGACGAGAGTTTTCGTGATGGCCACAAGCTTGTCGCGGCGCACGGCCGGGCGCTGATAAGCGCGCGAACCCTCTAGGGTCAGGACCCGTTAAAATCCTTGCTTCGACGCGGTAAAGGATGATTCTCAGAGTGCGGATGTGTCCCGCATGAGTGATCTGTTCCTGCTGTCCGAGAGCCAGCTTCGAAGGATT
>CAIJTR010000051.1 GCA_903823665.1 uncultured Rhodospirillales bacterium | reverse complement strand
TGGCTGGCCACCGAAGAGCGTTATGCGGGCTTGGAATTTGCCGAGGAGCACGGCGTTGTCGAGGATGGCTGGGGTGGGCCGGACGGGATTTATCGCGGGTTTATGACGCCAAAGGGTCGCGTGGTGTTGTGGCGACACGTGACACGGTTTGGGTTGGCTGTGATGATCCCGGTGGTGACGGCGGCGCTGGATCGGCTGCCGGAGCGTGCTGTTGCGGGGCGGCATTGGAGCTTGTGGCGGCCGGTTTTCCGCCCGTCTCATTTTAAATTTTTATTGCATGATTTGACTGCAACGCGGAATTGCGTCCTATTCGTTCCGGTTGGTTAATGAATATATAACCCTTGGGGTTAAGCTGGGTCCTTATAGTGCTATGATCGCTGGGACTTGGGGGACGCGCCATGGAAATGCATCAGATCCGTTACTTCCTGGCCTTGGCGGAGACGCTGAATTTCACCCGTGCGTCTGAGCTTTGCCACGTGACGCAGCCGGCGTTGACGCGGGCGGTGAAGATGCTGGAGGACGAGCTGGGCGGCGAGCTGATCCGCCGCGAAGGCAGGCTTTCGCGCCTGACCGATCTGGGTGTGCGGATGCTGCCGCTGTTGCGCCAGTGTTATGACAGCGCGCTTTCAGCCAAGGCGATTGCACGGTCGGTGGCGGCGGGGGAAGTGCGGGCGTTGTCATTGGGGCTATCACGCACTGTCGATTTACGGCTGCTGGGGCCGGTGCTGGTGGAGTTGTTTCGCGCCTATCCGGCGTTGCGGCTGAAGCTGAAGCGCGGCAACGGGTCGCAGTTGCTGGAATATTTGAAGAGCGGCGATGTGGATATTGCGATTGCGGGGCCTTTGGGTGCGGGCTGGGAACGGTTGGATGCGTGGCCGATCTTTTCGGAATCGTTTGATATTCTGCTGTCTCCGTTGCATCGCCTGGCTTCGCGCGATGAGGCGGAGATTACAATTGCCGATCTGATGGATGAGGTGTTCCTGCTGCAGAACGACAGTGAGACGGCGGATGAGGAAACCCGCCATTTGGCCGCTGCCGGTGTGTGCCTGGAGCGGACGCATATGGTGGACAGTGACGGCGATTTGGCGGCACTGGTCGAGGCCAATATCGGCGTGGCGCTGGCCCCGAACAGCGCGTTGCGCGGTGGCGGGCTGGTGCGGCACATGGCCCCAAATTTGGATTTGCGGCGCACTGTTTCGCTCTACACGGTGCAGGGGCGGGTGAGGTCGCCGGAGGCTGCGACGTTCATCAGCCAGATCAGGGCGGAGGAATGGGAGGGGCTGGCGGCTTAGCTTGATTGCTCGAAGGCTGCGAGCAGATCGGCGGGTTCCATGCGGTGGCGGTAATCGGGATCGACGTGCCGCGCGACGACGATGCCGGCTCGGTTGAGCACGAAGGTGGCGGGCACCGGCAGCACCCATGAGCCGCGCGTTTGGTAGGCGGCAAGGTCTTGGCCGACGGAGCGCATGAGATCGGCGAAGGCGTCATCGACCCAGAAGGCGAGGTTGATGGAGAGGGCATAGCCACAGTCTGGATCAGCGAGAACGCGATATTCAATGCCGGTGCGCTCGATGAGTTTGGAGTTGAAGGAGCGGGTTTCGGGGGTGATGGCGACCATGTGGGCGCGGCCGATACGGTCCTGCAATTTGGCGAGGGTGGCGGCGGTCATTTGGCAATACGGGCACCAATGGCCGCGATGGAAGCTGATGACGGCGGGTCCGGATGCCAGCATTTCAGACAGGCTGGCGAGACGGCGGTTTTGGTCTGGCAGCATGAAGGGCGGCATGGGCTCGCCGATTTGCGGGGCATTTTGACCGAGGCCGACCTGGCTGAGACGGGCGATTAATGTTTCGACTGCGGATGAAAATGCCGGAGCCCCGGTGCGCACGGCCTCGGCCAGCATGTTCAACCGCACACTGAGCGGGGCGTCCATCTCCAGCGCCTGGGCGAAGACCTTGGCAATCACCGCATAGGGGCTGGAATCCGTCATCGGGCCTCGCTCGGCATGGGGGCGAGACGCAGGAGCAGGGTTGGGATGAGTTCGCTGACGGTGGGATGGATGGGCACGGCGAGGATCAGTTTCTTGTAGGATATGCCTGCATACATGGCTTGGATGAATTGGTGGATGATCTCGTCTGCCTCGATGCCGAACAGGGTGACGCCGAGGAATTGTTCGGTTTCTGCATCAACGAGAACGCGCAGGAAGCCGGTGGTTTCACCACGCTCCCGCGCACGGCCGATGCGGGTCATGGGGAGTTCGGCGCGCAGGATGGGGCGGGTGGACATGCGAGCTTCACGGTCACTGATGCCGACGCGGGCGAGCGGTGGGTCGGTGAACAGGGCGTAGCCGCACAGGCGGTTATCCACGCTGCGGTTTTCGCCATCGAGAAGGTTGGCGGCGAGGATTTCATAGTCGTTGTAGCTGGTGTGGGTGAAGGCCCCTCGCCCGTTCACATCACCGAGGGCGTGGATGCCTTGGATGTTGGTTTGCAGGTGGCCATCGACGGTCACGAAGCCGCGGGCGTCAAGTTCGACACCGGCGGCGGCGAGGTTGAGGGCGGCGGTGTTGGGGCGGCGGCCCATGGCTGCGAGCACGAGATCGGCTTCGACGCTGCCGGGGCCGGACTTGCTTTGCCAGCCAATCATTACGCCGTCACCGCTGTTTTTCCCGTCAATGTCACGGCAGCCAGTGTGGATGGTGATACCTTCAGCTTCGAGCATGGTTTGCACGGCGGCGCTGACGTCTTCATCTTCACGGGCGATGATGCGGTCAGCGAATTCGACGATTGTGACTTCTGCGCCGAAGCGGCGATACATCTGGGCGAATTCGAGGCCGATGTAGCTGCCGCCTACGACGATGAGACGCTTGGGCAGAACGTCCAGCTCCATCATTTCGATGTTGGTGAGCAGGCGGTTGGGGGAAATGTTGGGCCAGTTCGGGCGGATGGGGGTGCCGCCGGTGTTGATGACGACGAGGGGGGCCTCGAATGTGCGGTCACCGACTGCGACGATGCGGTGGCCGGTGAAGCGGGCCTCACCGAGGATGAGTTCCAGATTGGCGGTGTGGCCGATCCAGCTGCCGAGGCTGTCACGCGATTGCTGGACCACGGCGTCTTTGCGGGCCTTGACGGCGGCGAGATCGACGGTGACGGGGCCGGTGCTCACACCATAGGCTGCGGCATGACGGGCGACATGGGCCACGCGGGCGCTGGCGACGAGGGTTTTGGTGGGGATGCAGCCGTTGTTGACGCAGGTGCCGCCGAGCCGCTCCTTTTCGATGAGCACGACCTTGCGGCCTGCTTCGGCCAGACGCACAGCAAGGGCCGGCCCGGACTGGCCCGCACCGATGACGATGGCATCGACGATTTCATTCATGTGCGCCGCCCTCCTGTTGTGGAGAAGCTTAGCCCGAGCAGGCCCGCACCGGCCAGCGCGGCCCCGACCAGCATCAGGCAGGTGTGCCAGCCGAAGCTGTCAAATGCCATGCCGATGGTGGCCGCTCCCGCGAGGCCGCCGGCAAAATATGCAGCCAGATACAGGCCACTTGCCGTGCTGCGTGCGGCCCCGGCGGTGCGGCTGACCTGGCCGGTGGCGGTGGCCTGGGCGAAGAAGGTTCCGAGTGCGACCAGCACCATGCCGGTGATAACGAGCGCGAGTTCATCACTTGCGAGCAAGGCCAGGCCCACGAGTGCGACGAGCAATCCGGCGAACAGCGCCTGTCGTGCGCCGAATCGACGGGCTGCGGCACCTGCCCAGGGGGTGGCGATGATGGAGGGGGCGAAGACGAAATAAACGGCACCGAGGCTCATCATGCCAAGACCGAGGGGTGGGCGCATCAGGACGAAATTCACGTAGCTGAACACGCCGATGAAGCTGAACAGAATCAGAAAGCCAATGCCGTAGCCTGCAAACAATGGCGCGGTGAGGGCAGCACGAATGCTGGGGCGGGCCAGCATCGGTCCCATCGACATTCGCGGTTGGATGGTTGCCATTGCCAGCGCGGCACCCGCCAGGTTCAGCACGGCAAAGACGATGAATGCGACGCTGGTGCCGTAGAGCCCGGCGGTGAGGGCGGAGATCAGGCGGCCCACGAGATTGGATGCCACGTTGCCGGTGATGTAGGCGGCAAAGGCGCTGGCCTGATGCTCGGGCGGTGCGGTTTCACCGAGATGGGCGAGTGTGAGGGTGAAGGCGCAGCTCATGCAAAGCCCCTGCGCCACACGGAGGGCTGCGAAGGTGCTGAGATCCGGTGCAATGGCGAGCAATGCGGAGGGGATTGTGAGCAGAAGGAGACTGGCGACGATGCCGATTTGGCGATCAATTCGTGCGCCAAACAAAGCGGTGAGCAAGGCACCGATGGCCATGCCTGCGGTGGAGGAATTCACGGCCACGCCAATCTGGCTCGGGCTGGCACTGTATTTCACCGCCAGGAACGGCAGGATGGCCTGGGCGGCGAAAAGATCGACGAGCGTGAAAAACGCGATCAGCGCGATTACGGTTGATGTGAGTCTCGGGGTCGTTTTGACGTCGTTCATTTCGCCTCTCCTCATCCGGACTGTCCCACGGAATTATATCCGGCTGAAGCGGTGCGCCTCCGCACGGGGCGGAGGCGCGAACCAAATCACGGCATCGACATCATTTTATCGTTCATCATCTCGATGGGAACGATGTCGCTGGAGGTCAGGACCACCGTGGTCTTGCCCTTGTTCTCCCACCAATGCTGCAGGTTGGGGCCAAATTCGGCGATCGACTCGCCAGCCTTGTGGACCACAGGAACCGAGCACTCCGTCGAGTGCTCCAGGATTTGACCGGTGACGATGTAGATGATCGCAGGACGATCCGCATGGCTGTGGGTGGGCACGAAACCGCCCGGCTTGATGGTCAGCCTGCGGGTGCGCAGCATCAGACCCTTCATGCCACGCCAGCCGCTTGGGTCGACCGTGTTGACGACCTCACCCTTGAGCTTTGAGTCGTCAGTCACGTTGTCGATTTTCTGTGCGGTCTTCAGAACCTTGTCAACCGGGCATTCACCCGCGAAGGCGAATGACGGGGCGGCAATGGCCGCGGCGATGGCTATGGCACTCAACAAGGTGGCGCGCGAGGACGCAAACTTGATCATGGATCGAACTCCTTTAGACGGCCCGGGCTGAGACGTCGGACCTTATGATCCAGCGCGCACATTGAACCAGGAAATGACGTTTCCGCATCAAATTCATAAGCAGCGGGTATTTCCGCTATGCCTAGGGCTGCATGATCTTGTTGGCATCAGACCAACAACGATAGGTATCAAAGCGATGCAGTCTATGGCAGATATTTCCCAGGCCAAACGCACGCTGGCAGGCCGAACCGCGCTGGTCACGGGTTCGACCAGTGGAATTGGCCTTGGTATCGCACGATCACTGGCAGCCAAAGGTGCCGATGTTGTGCTGAACGGCTTTGGCGATGCGCAGGAAATCGAGATTTTGCGCGCCAATCTTGCCACCGAGTTTGGCGTGACGGTTGGCTATTCCGGCACCGACATGTCTGAGCCAGACGCGATCGCCGCAATGTTTGAAGAACATTTTGGAAAATCCGAAGCTCGGCTCGATATCTTGGTCAACAATGCCGGTGTTCAGCATGTAGCACCGATTGATACGTTTCCCCCCACCAAGTGGGATCTGATCATTGCGATCAATCTTTCGGCAGCATTTCACACCATGCGCCTTGCCATTCCGTTGATGCGGCGCGGCGGGTTTGGCCGGATTGTCAACATTGCCTCGGCCCACGGCCTTGTCGCATCGCCGTTCAAATCAGCGTACGTGGCGGCCAAGCACGGGTTGTTGGGCCTTACGAAAACGGCGGCGCTGGAGACGGCGGAGGAGCCGATCACGTGTAACGCAATCTGCCCTGGCTATGTCTTCACACCGTTGGTTGAGCATCAGATTGAGGATCAAGCGCGCGCGCACGGCATTCCCCGCGAAGCCGTCATCCGTGACATTCTACTGGCGCAGCAACCGAACAAACGTTTCGCAACCGTCGAGGAGATCGGTGCCACCACCGCGTTCCTTTGCAGCGTCGAAGCGGCCTCGATCACCGGCGTCGCCCTTCCGGTCGATGGCGGCTGGACTGCACATTAACGGGAGCTAACAGATGAAATCCCCCAAGACCAAGCCGGAGCCGATCATTGATCGCAACAAATTGGGCCAGGTTGTGCTCGTCTTTCAGGGCGGTGGCGCGCTCGGTGCGTATCAGGCGGGCGTGTATCAGGCGCTGCAGGAGAAAGGGATCGAGCCCGATTGGGTGATCGGCACGTCCAT
>CAIJTR010000050.1 GCA_903823665.1 uncultured Rhodospirillales bacterium | reverse complement strand
TCACAAAACCCAAACCAAACCACCAAAACACAATCTAGATACAAACCATCACTGATAAGCACCAACAAGGAGCGCCGCCAACGTATCCCTTCCATTCCTGATATACTTGTCAAAGAGCGTTCGAAGCTTACCGTGGCCGCCGATTTCTCGGGGTTGGTCAGCTTCGGGAGGCGCGTTGTAGGTCCGGGGGATTGGGATGTCAAACGAGGGGGCAAAGTTTTTTGCCTGGCCGCGATTGAGAGTAAACAATTGAAAACAGACATTATTCTGTCATTTAACGGGCGTTTTGCCCCGTCACGAGACTGTCATCCCGTTCGACCGGGAGCCATGCGGTTTTGGCATGACGCGGCTGGAAATCACCCCGCCGGCTCGTTGGAACCGGCGGGATTGCTGGAGTTAGGCGGCTTCGGCGAGCTTGCCGTTGATGCTGAGGCCGTCATTGCTGGCGGAGACGTGGATGGCTTGGCCGTCTTTGATCGAGCCCTCGAGAATCAGACCCGCGAGCGGATTCTGTAGACTGCGCTGGATGACTCGCTTCAACGGACGTGCGCCGTAAACCGGGTCGTAGCCCTCGGCGGCCAGCCAATCGAGGGCGTGGCTGTCGAGATCGAGGTCAATTTTGCGGTCCGCCAACATGGCGCGAAGGCGGGAGAGCTGGATGGTAACGATTGCGGCCATGTCGCTGCGTTGCAGGCGGCGGAACAACACCACTTCGTCCAACCGGTTGAGGAATTCCGGGCGGAAATGTTGGCGCACCAGCTCCATCACGCCCTTATAGGCGAGCGACAGATCCTCGCCGTCTGGCTGCGCGGCCAGGATTTCGGAGCCGAGATTGCTGGTGAGCACGATGATGGTGTTGCGGAAATCGACCGTGCGGCCCTGCCCGTCTGTCAGGCGGCCATCATCGAGCACTTGAAGCAGCACGTTGAAGACATCCTCATGGGCCTTCTCGACCTCATCGAACAGGATGACCTGATAGGGACGGCGGCGGACGGCCTCGGTGAGCACGCCGCCTTCATCATAGCCGACATAGCCGGGCGGGGCGCCGATGAGGCGGGACACCGCGTGTTTCTCCATGAATTCGCTCATGTCGATGCGCAGCATGGCCTTGTCGTCATCGAACAGGAATTCCGCCAAAGCCTTGGCCAGCTCGGTTTTGCCGACGCCGGTGGGACCTAGGAACAGAAAGCTGCCGATGGGGCGGTTGGGGTCTTGCAGGCCGGCGCGGGCACGGCGCACGGCGTTGGAGACGTGGCGAAGTGCGTCTTCCTGGCCGACGACGCGGGCGCGGAGTGCGTCTTCCATGCGGAGGAGTTTCGCGCGCTCGCCTTCCAGCATCCGCTCCATGGGAACGCCGGTCCAGCGGGAGACGATGGCGGCAATGCCCTCTGGCGTGACCGCTTCGTTGACCAGTTCACCGCTCTCTTGGGCCGCGGTGAGCTTGCGTTCGAGATCGGGTATCACGCCGTAGAGCAGTTCGGAGGCTTTTTGCAGATTGCCGGCGCGTTGGGCGAGTTCGACGTTGTTGCGGGCGGTGTCGAGCTGTTCCTTGAGTTTTTGGCCCTCGGCGAGCTTGTCCTTCTCGGCGCGCCAGGCGGCTGTCATGGCGTCGGATTTCTCCTCGATGCCCGCAAGTTCGTGTTCAAGCTTGGCAAGGCGTTCGCGGGAGGCTGGGTCTTCCTCACGCTTCAGCGCCTCACGCTCGATTTTAAGCTGAAGTGCGCGCCTATCGAGTTCGTCGAGCGCTTCCGGCTTGCTGTCCACCTGCATGCGCAGGCGGGAGGCGGCTTCGTCCATCAGGTCGATGGCTTTGTCGGGCAGGAAGCGGTCGGTGATGTAGCGGTTGGATAGAGTCGCGGCGGCGACGAGGGCTGCATCGGTGATGCGGACGCCGTGGTGGAGTTCGTATTTCTCCTTGATGCCGCGCAGGATGGAGATGGTGTCCTCCACTGTGGGCTCGCCGACGAAGACGGGCTGGAAGCGGCGGGCGAGGGCTGCATCTTTCTCGACATGCTTGCGGTATTCATCGAGCGTGGTGGCACCGATGCAGTGCAAGGCACCTCGCGCGAGTTCTGGCTTGATGAGGTTGGAGGCATCCATCGCGCCATCGGCCTTGCCGGCACCAACGAGGGTGTGCATCTCGTCGATGAACAGGATGACCTGGCCCTGGGCGGCCTCGATCTCTTTCAGCACGGCTTTCAGGCGTTCCTCGAACTCGCCGCGGTATTTCGCTCCCGCGACCATGGCGCCGAGATCGAGCGAGAGGAGTTTTTTGCCGCGCAGGGCCTCGGGCACGTCACCACGGATGATGCGCAAGGCGAGGCCTTCGACGATGGCGGTTTTGCCGACGCCGGGCTCACCGATCAGGACCGGGTTGTTCTTGGTGCGGCGGGCGAGAACCTGGATGGTGCGGCGGATTTCCTCGTCGCGGCCGATCACCGGGTCGAGCTTGCCTTCGCGGGCGAGTTCGGTGACGTCTCGCGCGTATTTCTTCAGCGCGTCGAAGTTTGATTCCGCGTTGGGGCTGTCAACCTTGCGGCCGCGGCGGATATCGGCCACGGCTTTTTCAAGCGTTTGCGCGGTGGCACCAGCTGAGCGGAGGATGCGGGCGGCGGGGCTGTCGGAGGCTGCGATGGCGACGAGAAGCCGGTCTTGCGCCACGTATTCGTCACCGGCTTTGGCGGCGGCTTGCTGTGCGGCATCGAGAATGCGGACGAGCGGCGGCGTGATTTGCGGCTGGCCGGCACCGGAGCCCTGCACGGTGGGGATTTTGGTGATTTCGAGTGCCAATGCGGCGCGGGCGGCTTTGTCGTCTCCGCCGGCAGCGCGAATGAGGCCGGTGGCGGCACCCTCGTCATCGTCGAGCAGCGCCTTGAGCAAATGTTCCGGCGTGATCTGCTGATGGAATTCGCGGATCGCGATGGTTTGCGCCGATTGCAAGAAGCCTTTGGCGCGGTCGGTGAATTTTTCGATGTCCATCTTCGTATGTCCCTTCAGAGGCGACCGGCTTCGTCTGTCCCTCATGAGGCAACAGGCGAATACCGTGTGCGAGATTAGTTGGGGATTGTGATCGGGCGGCTCAAGGGTTTGGTGCGGCTGCGGCAAATACGCAGTGTGCGGGCGATGATTTTCACTCGTGGGTGGTGAGAGCGCGTCATTGCCGCTGCCCGGCGTCGCGATTGGATTGGTGCATCGCCCGAGCGCAATTCCCCCAGAGTTAATTTCTCTTGCATATTTTCAAGTTTACGTTTAATAAAATAACTCAATTCAAACACAGGACCCCTGCCCCATGCACCCCAAGCGTTCTCCCGCAACCCCAGACCTGATGGCGTTGCTCTGCCTGATTGGTGGGGTGGTGCGTGAGGCGGGGGAGACGAATTTGCTGATGCAGGTGCTGGTGATTGCCAATCTCTGCCCGGAGATCCAGCACGCTCTGCTCGCATGGCTTGCGACTGAGGAGCGTTATGCGGGCTTGGAGTTTGAGGAGGAGCCTGGTGTTGTCGAGGATGGCTGGGGTGGTCCGGACGGGTATTATCGCGGCTTTATGACGCCCAAGGGCCGGGTCGTGCTGTGGCGTCATGTGACCCGGTTTGGGCTCGCTGTGATGGTTCCAGTGGTGACAGGCGTGTATGTCCGTCCGTCAATACCAGCGGTTGCCGCTCATGTCGCGCCGCGGACGCTGTGGTTAGCGTCATTATCGTTTTTTCATATTTTTTTGCCCACCTTGCCAGTTGCGAAGAATTGCGTCCTATTTGTTCCGGTTAGTTAATGAAATAGGCTGGCCGGCGACGTAACAATGTGGCTTCTCTCCTGTCTTTTAAGCGGACGCGCATCATCGGCGTTGTTTTCTGCCACGGGAGAGTTTGCCATGACACGACGCCGGTTGGGATTGATTTTGCTGGCCTCTGCGCTGCTCGCCCCGGCCGTGCGGGCACCCTCGGCCTTCGCGCAGAGCACGATGCATATGGTGGAGAGCTTTCCGAAGGCGGATGCCATCATGGATGGGCGCAACACGCGGTTCTCGGTGAAGTTCGACGGTCCGGTGGATCACCATGCATCGCGGTTGGTGGTCGAGCAGGACGGGGTGGTGGTGCAGATTTTACAGCCCCGGCTGAACGCGCAGCCCAACACGCTTTACAGCGACGGGCATCCGCTCAAGCCGGGGCATTACGTGCTGCGGTGGAATGTGCGTGGGATGCATGGGGAGGATGGTGGCGGGGCCATCACCTTCACCGTGCAGGGCAAGGGCTGAGAGGCGACTACACCGAGCGCGTGATGCCGCCGTCGACGCGCAGATTTTGGCCGGTGATGTAGCCGGCCCCGTCTGAGGCGAGGAAGGCGATGGTGGCGGAGATTTCATCTGTGTGGCCGTGCGGGCCGTGGCCGCCGCTGTTCACGAGCACGTCGATCCGGCCCCATTTTGCCATGGCGGCATCGACGAGGCGCTTGAGGTCGTCGTTGGATTGGTTGGAGCCGGTGACGCCGATGCCGCCGAGTTCGGTTGCGAGCGCCTCACCTTTGCCGGAGGAGGAGAGGATTGCGACCTCAAATCCGTCCTGCGCCAAACGGCGGGCGGCCCCTGCCCCCATGCCGCTGCCACCTGCGGTGATCATCGCCACTTTCTTCGTCATTTTGCTCGCTTCCTCTGATTTTTGATGATGTTAGGCAGGTTTGCCGCCACTTGCCATGCGGGAGGTGGGGCTTCATCGTGGATGGATCATCGCTCTCCTGCAGGACATCGCCATGCGCGTCGAACATCTGTATCGCTACCCGGTGAAGGGCCTGACGGCTGAGGCTCTGGAAGAAATTGATGTGGCGGCGGGACAAGCGTTGCCGTGGGACAGGGCATTTGCGCTTGCACAGGGAGACGCGCCGTTCGATGCGGAGGCCCCGGTTTGGATCAAGAAAACCAACTTCATGTGCCTGATGGCCAATGAGCGGGTTGCGGCATTGAAGTCGCATTTCGATCCGAAGGCGGGCGTGTTGACGGTGCGGGCCCCGAATGGGGAGGAGATTTCGGATCACCCGTTGAAGGCGGATGGCAGGGTGCGGCTGGCTGTCTGGTTCACCCGTTATCTCGGTGATGAGGCGCGGGGACAGCCGGTGTTTCATCATGTTCCCGGCTTCGTGTTTGGCGATCAGCGCACGCCGGTGGTGAGCCTGATCAATCTGGCGAGCCTGGCGGATTTGGAGCGTGCGGTGGGTGAACCCCGGCACCGGCTGCGGTTTCGCGCCAATGTGTATTTCAGCGGTGCTCCCGCATGGCGTGAGCACGAGTGGGTGGGGCGTGAGATGCTTCTGGGCGGAACACGGCTGCGCATCGTCAAACGCACCGTGCGCTGCCCAGCCACCGAGGTGAATCCGCTAACAGCTGCGCGGGATGCCAACCCGGTGGCTGAGCTGAAAACGCATTTCCACCACGCAGACCTCGGCGTGCATGCTGAGGTGCTGGATGGTGGGCGGATTGCCATGGGGTCGGCGCTGGAGTTGGTTTAGCCGCTAGAGAAAATACGCAGCCGCAACCAAGAACAGCGCCCATAGCGGAACACTCAGCAGCGCCGCAACGAGGATGCCCCGCACCGCAGATAGTTGCTCGACCGGTTGGGCCTGAAGCTCCTTGTCCAGCCCGCTTGCCTGCAAAGCTTCTTCCCGCAGCAGGCGCGCCAACTCACCGTCTGGCAAAGGGTTGCGCAGCAATGGAATAAGATGAGGGGAGACCTGCTCGATCCGCCCGGCCCGCCTGCGCTCAAGGCGCTGGAGCAAAGTGCCGTCCGGGTGCGGCGCGAATGCTTCTTCAATGTCGAACGAGTCAGCCATCATTCAGTTCCATTTGTTGGTCGCCATGGAGCGATGATGGGCACGAAAGATTTATGAACGGTTAGGGCGCTGTGGGAGACGCAGGTAAATCTCCAATATCGGACATGTTCTGCTCGCAGACCTGCGCGCTGCTCGCATGGCTTCTGGTTCCGTGCAGCGTCACCTCGACGTTGACCTCAAGTCCGATGAAGTCGGTGAGCGCTCCAAGGAAGCCACCAGCCACCGGCACCGCCTGCTCCGGCGTTCGGGCCGTGCAGACTCGGATGAGATTGCGGCCGGCAGCGAGGCCGTTGGTGGGGTCGAATTCCACCCAGCCGGCACCGGGGAGATAGACGGAGACCCATGCATGGGTGGCACCGCCGCCGACCATCTGGTCTTCGGCCTGTTCGAGATTGGCGTCGTAAAGGTAGCCGCTGACGAAGCGGGCGGCGAAGCCGAGGGAGCGCAGCGCCTCCATCATCAGGAGTGCGAAATCGCGGCAGGCACCGGATTTGCTGCGCAGTGTTTCCAGCGGGTTGTTGGTGCCCTCGGCATCACGGGCGGCATAGGTGAAATCGCGCTGAATGGCCTCGGTCATGGCGGTCAGCAGATCAAGCGTGCGGATGCGGGTTTCGTCAGGCACGAAGGCCGCCGCCCAGGTGTCGATCAGCCGGTCGGGATCAGGGTACTGCCGCTCCAGCGAGCGGGCGAGATCGGGAAATTCCTGGGCATCGTAGCGAAACGGGTAGGTTTCCGCGGACGGCGCGATGGTGGCTTCCGGCAGGCCGAGGCCGGAGGGAAAATGCTCAATCTCCAGCGTGGAGACGATGCGCAGGGTGTCGCTCTCGGAATCCCCGAAATCGAGCGTGCAGATGGAGTTGCTGAACACATCATGCGACCAGCGCGCAATGCCATTGGGCGGGGTGAGCGTGAGCACGGCGTCCCGCACCAGCAGATCGTGGCTGTCGCGCGGGCGCAACATAAGGCGGTGCGAGGTGAAGCGCACGGGCTGGGCGTAGCGATAGGTGGTGGTGTGGACAACACGGATATTGGGCATTCCGGCGTTGTAGTCGCTTTGCCCCTCTGAATGCACATTTACGGAGTGTGAAGGTTTGGAGAGAGGCTGCCCGCTATGCCTCCGCGGTTTTACCCGGCTTGAAGCGGTCCATCATCTTTTCAACCCGGCCACGCAGCTTGCCGATGCGGCCTATGCCGGCGAGCCTGCGGTCGAGGAATTCGAGGGTGTCCGTGTCGTCCTCGCTGTAGTCGCGCAACCAATAGAGAAGCGTTGCGCGGCAGATGACGGCGAGGATGGCGCGTTTGGTATACCAGCTGAAATCAGCCGAGGTGTCGCCTGCTGCATGCCAGATGGAATCGACCGTGCGTGCAGTTGTGCGCAGGCCGAGGGCGGTGTTCTGCGGCAAGATCAGCACAGCGGCGGCGCGGCGGATGGCATCGCGATGCGGGCGTTGACGCTGGAACCTGAGTGCGAGCGCGAGGCGGACGCGCTTCGTCAGGCCCAGGCCTTCAGTGTCCGCCTCGGCCATGTCCGCTTCCATTTTGCGGTCGGCGAGGTCGCAATACGCCTCGATAAGGTCGGAGGTGCCGCCGGGGAACAGCATTTCCAGCTCGCCTGGATCGGCCAGGGTGGATTTGAGAGCAGCGATGGACCAGCCGCGGTCTGGCACATGATCGAGAATGGCCTCGATGGCGGCATCACGCTCAGGGCTGCGTTCGGGGTGGTTCATCAGCGTGTTCCTGTTTGTTCGGCGGCGGCTTGGATTGCTGCCGCCTGCTCGGCCGCGACTCGGGCAAGTTCCTCGTTGAAGCCGAACTGGCTGAAGTCGGTCATGCGCATGGGGTACATAATGCCGTCGAGATGGTCGTATTCATGCTGCACGACGCCCGCGTGAAAGCCAGTGACTTCGCCGCCGACGGGCTGGTTGTCGCAATCAACACCCTTATACCGGATGCGCCAGGCGCGCGGCACGGCGGCACGCAGGCCGGGAATCGAGAGACAGCCCTCCCAGCGCAAGCGCACATCCTCGCCGAGCAGCTCGATTTCCGGGTTGATGACCACCGTGTTGCCAACTGGCCTGTCCTCAGCATCGCCGGTGGCGCGGTTGGCGTTCACGCGGAAGACAAAAATACGCTTGGAGACATGGACCTGCGGGGCGGCGAGGCCGGCACCGGTGGCATCGATCATGGTCTCAATCATGTCCGATACCAGTTGGCGGATCTCCGGTGCGCCCGGATTTTCAACTTGTTCAGCGTGTTGCAGCAGGACGGGGTGGCCCATTCGGGCAATTTTCAGGATGGCCATGCAAACTCCGATCATCTGTCCTATAAATGGGCGTGCAAAAACTTTTGGCGAGTTGGCACAAGCATGTTATATGCCGCGCCTTCCCGACAGGCAGCCCCTGATTCGGATATCTTTTCGTGCCCCGGTGGTCGGGATGCACCCAATGAGCAGGAGATGGCGGCCAAGTGCAGGTTCTGGTTCGCGACAACAATGTCGATCAGGCGCTCAAGGCGCTGAAGAAGAAAATGCAGCGCGAAGGCATCTTTCGCGAGATGAAGCTGCGCCGCCATTTCGAGAAGCCGTCCGAGCGTCGCGCTCGTGAGGCTGCCGAAGCGGTGCGCCGTGCGCGCAAGATGGAGCGCAAGCGCCTGGAGCGCGAGGGCTTCTAATCGCTTTCCAACGGGTTATCCGTTGGTCACCAGAGTTTACGTATGGAAAAACGTCATTGTTGAAAGCTTAGGCTTTCGGCCGTGGCGTTTTTGCGCTTGCATGGCTGTCTGAACAAAAAGGTTTATGTGGATGGAACCGTGCGATCTCAGTGCCGTTGATGCCCGTGCGCTGATTGGCAGCAAGAAGCTGTCTTCGACCGAATTGCTGGAAAGCTGCATCACCCGCATTGAGGCCGTTGATCCGGCTGTGAACGCCATGGTGGCACGCGATTTTGATCGGGCGCGTGTGACGGCGAAAGCCGCTGATGCGGCGACGATGCGGGGGGACGCCCTGCCCGCGCTGCACGGCCTTCCCGTTGGCATCAAGGATTTGGAGGACGTGGCCGGGCTGCGCACCACCTATGGCAGCACGCAGTTCGCCCATCACGTGCCGGAGCATGACCAGTTGATCGTGGCCTCGGTGAAGGCGGCGGGCGGGATTATCGCGGGCAAGACCAACACGCCGGAATGGGGTGCTGGGGCGAACACACGCAACGGCGTGTATGGCGCGACCGGCAACCCGTTCAATCCGCAGCTTTCTGCCGCTGGCTCCTCCGGCGGTTCGGCCGTGGCGCTGGCGACGGGGATGGTGCCGTTGGCGACCGGGTCGGACACCGGCGGCTCTCTTCGCAATCCGGCAGCGTTTTCCGGCATTGTTGGGTTCCGCCCGACGCCAGGGCTGGTGCCGAGTGACAAGCGTGGCTTCGGCTGGTCGAATTTGCCTGTGCTTGGGCCGATGGCGCGCAATGTGGGCGATCTGGCGCTGCTGATGTCGGTGATCGCCTCCGATGATGCGGTTGATCCGCTGGCGACGACGGTGCATGGCCGGAAGGTTCATATGCCTGCGGATTTCGCGGTGCCTGCGGTGATTGATCTGGCGGGGCTGCGGGTGGCGTTGAGCCCGGATTTTGGCTTCGCGCCGACGGAGAAGCACATTCGCGCCGTGTTCGCCGAGAAGACCGCTTTGTTCCGCGATGTGTTCGCTGTGGCGGAGGATGCGACGCCGGATTGCTCGGGCATGGACGAGACGTTCGAGGTGCTGCGTGCGATGAGCTTCCTCGCCTCACATCACGACCGGGTGCGCGACACGCCAGATTCCGTGGGGCCGAATGTGCGCGCCAACGTGGCCGAGGGGCTTGGCTACAACGCGATGGATATCGTGAAGGCGATGAAGCAGCAGACGGTGCTGTATCATCGCTTCCAGGCGTTCTTCGCGCGGTTCGACGTCATGCTGACACCTGCGATCACGCTCAGCCCGCGGCCTTGGTCGGAGCTATATCCGGCAGAGATCGATGGCGTTCCGACGCGGACCTATTTCCAATGGCTGGCGCTGGCCTATGCGCCGACGACGGTGGGCCACCCTGCCCTGTCGCTGCCGGTTGGGTTGGACCACAAGGGCATGCCGTTTGGCCTGCAGATTGTGGGGCCGCGCGGAGGCGATGCGCAGGTGATTGCGGTGGCGGCGGCGCTGGAGAAGCTGCTGGCCGGTGATCCGCGCACCAATCGGCCGATGCCGGATCTGGCGAAGCTCAAGGCGGCTCCACCGATCAGTGACAGCCCGGGATTTTTGGGGTTCGGCTGAATGGACACACGGCTGCTGCTGCTCGACCCGCGTGACAATGTGGTTGTGGTGCGCGCCCATCTGGCAGCAGGCGATGCCGTGCTGATCGACAACTCCGAGCACGTGATTGGTGCTCCGGTTGCAATGGCGCACAAGCTGGCACGGCGCGATATTGCCTCAGGTGAGAAGGTGCTCAAATACGGGGCACCGATCGGGGTGGCCACGACCGATATCCCAGCCGGTGCGCATGTTCATGTTCACAACATGCGCAGCGATTACACGCCAAGTTTTGTTCTTCCGAAGGAGGCCGAAGCGTCATGAAGGCTTGGCTGCGCAGCGATGGCAGGAAGGGCATCCGCAACATTGTTGTGGTGGCATATCTGGTTGAGTGCGCACATCATGTGGCGCGGGAGATTGCGTGGTCACTGCGCGAAAATGATGTTCACACCATCGGCTTTCCCGGCTGTTATCCCAACGAATATGCCCAGAAGATGATGGAGCAGCTCTGCACGCATCCGAATGTGGGGGCGGTGCTGCTGGTATCGCTCGGGTGTGAGAACTTCAACAAGCTTGCACTCAGCCACGCCGTGCGCAAATCTGGCCGCCCGTTGAACACCATCACCATTCAGGCGACCGGCGGTACGCGCGCCTCGATCAATGCGGGCCGTGAGTGGGTGGCGGCGCAGCGCGCGGCGCTTGATGCAGCGCCCACCGTTGATATGGATGTGAGCGAGTTGATCGTCGGCACCGTCTGCGGTGGTTCCGACGGCACCAGCGGCATCACCGGCAATCCGGCGGCGGGGCGGGCGTTCGACATGCTGATCGAGCAAGGGGCGGCCTGCATCTTTGAAGAAACCGGCGAGTTGATCGGCTGTGAGCACATCATGGCAGCACGCGCGGCAACGCCTGCCTTGGCCGTGGAGATTGAGGGCGCAGTGGCCAAGGCTGCGCGGTATTATGCGGCGATGGGGTATGGCTCGTTCTCGTCGGGCAACGCCGATGGCGGGCTTTCGACCATCGAAGAGAAGTCGATGGGGGCGTATGCCAAATCGGGGCGGTCGCCGATTGTGGGGATGATCAAGCCGGGGGATGTGCCGGTGAAGGGCGGGCTTTATCTGCTCGATGTGGTGCCGGATGGCGATATCCGGTTCGGCTATCCCAACATCAACGACAATGCCGAGATTGCCGAGTTGATCGCATGCGGCAGCCACGTGGTGCTGTTCGTGACGGGGCGTGGCTCGGTGGTGGGCTCGGCAATTTCACCGGTGATCAAGATTTGCGCCAACCCGGAAACGTATCGGCGCATGGCCGATGATATGGACGTGGATGCCGGGCGCATTTTGGATGGTGAGGCCGGGCTGGACGACGTGGGCACAGAGATTCGTGATCTCGTGCTGGCCCTGGGTTCAGGTGCCCGCACGCGGTCGGAGGAGCTGGGGCATCAGGAGTTTATCCTGACCTATAAGAGCTTTGAGCCGATTGGGCCTGCCTGTTTGCCTGCTTGAACGGGATGGCTACGTCGCTGCTGGGAGTGTCGCCTCAACCTCGCGTGCCACGTCGTGCAGGCCTTGGCTGCGCAGGCCCGCGATGACACCGAGCCTATCGTCAATGCTGCGGTTTTGGCTCATTTTCCATTGCGCCTCGATGCGGGTGGCAACCAGGCGAAAGCTGCGGATGCCGTTGAACATCGCCTCACGGAATTTGCCGGGCAGGTCGCGGACATCAAACCCGCCAGGGTCTTCGGCGGCGAGTTGGTCCAGCATCTCCATATGGTCCGTCACCGGCTCCAGCTTGCCGTGGATGTGGACGGCGCTGAAATCCCAGGTCGGCACGGCGGGCTGGGTTTTATACCAGGACGGCGCAATGTAGGCGTGCGGGCCGCTAAAGATCGCCAGCGCCTCGCCACCGTCAAACTGAGCACATTGCGCGTTGGGGGCGGCGAGATGGCCGATCACCACGATCGTGTCGCCGCTGCGCTCCACCGCAAACGGGATGTGCGAGGCGTTCATGCCGTCTGGCCCATAGGTGACGAACACGCCGAACGGGTTGGCGCGGATCAGGCCCTCGATACGGTCCAGATCGGTCTCAACGAAGGCAGGGCGCAGATACATGGCGGATGGTCCTGTTCAAACGCCGCCAGTTTGACCAATATTGGACCATGATGAAACACCAATTCAGCCAATCCGCACCAGACCAATCGCGCCAGGATGCGGTTTTTGGGCAAATGCGCGATGGGATTCTGTCCGGCGTGTTTCCAGCTGGAACCCGCCTTCCCGCCACACGGCATTTGGCGGACGAGCTGAGCGTGGCGCGGCAGACGGTGGTGGTGGCATATGAGCGGTTGGCGGCGGAAGGATATGTGACGGCAAGGATCGGCCACGGCACATTCGTCACCGGGGATCTGCCGGATGCACGGCCCGCGGACCGGCCCACGGCCCCCGCTGTGGCGCAGCCTTTGTCTCGGCGGGGAGCGATATTGGCGGCCATCGCCGTCTCGGCTGCCGAGGCGGTGGTGACGCCGTCTGATCATTCGGGCGTGTTGGCACCAGGCGTTCCCGCGGTGGAGATGTTCCCAAACGCGGCATGGGCCTCCTGCTCCGCACGCGTGTTGCGAGCGATGCCGCGCGGGATGACCGGGTACCCTGATCCGCAGGGTTTGCCTGCGTTGCGCCAGCAGATTGCGGCACATTTGGCGGCCACGCGCGGGTTGATTGCAGACCCAGAGCGCATCGTCGTCACCTCCGGCACGCAGCAGGCGTTGCGGGTGGCGGCGGAGTTGCTGATCGATCCTGGTGATCCCGCCTGGGTGGAAAATCCAGGCTACATCGCGGGGCGGGGTGCGTTGCTCGCGGCGGGCGCGCGGCTGGTGGCGGTTCCGAGTGATGCGGACGGGATGGATGTGGCGGCAGGCATCGCGCTCGCCCCGCAGGCACGGCTGGCGCTGGTGGCGCCGTCACACGCCACTCCGCTGGGTGGAGCACTGCCGATTGGGCGCAGGCTGGCGCTGCTCGATTGGGCGGAACAGAGCCAGGCGTGGCTGCTGGAGGATGATTGCGATAGCGAGTTTCGGTGGGAGGGCAAGCCGCTGCCGCCGCTGGCGTGCCTGAATGGCGGCGGGCGGGTCATCTATTGCGGCAGCTTCAGCAAGACGCTGGCCCCTGCCCTTCGCCTTGGCTTTGCCGTGCTGCCGGAGAATTTGCTGCAGCCATTCCTGCGCGCGCGGACCTTGAGTGATCGTGGCCCGGCGACACTCAGTCAGGCGGTGTTGGCGGAGTTCATGGCGGCGGGGCTGCTCGGCCCGCATATTCGGCGTTGCCGGACCGAATATGCCCGAAGGCGGGAGGCATGGCTTGGCGCACTGACGCGATTCTGCCCGGGGTTGGAGCCGCTGGCCGCACCGGGCGGATTGCATATGGTGGGACGCCTTGTGGATGGTGCCGACGAGATGGTGGTGTGTGCGGCGGCACGGCGTCATGGTCTGCTGGTTTCGCCACTGGGCGCGTATTTCCTGGGGGAGCCAAAGTTCGCCGGTTTGGTCATGGGATTTGCCGGAACCCCGGTGCCGCGCGCGGGAGAGGCAGCACGCGATCTGGCGGCGGCAGTGGCGGCGAGATGATTGGAGAAGTTGGCTGGGACGGGAGGGATCGAACCTCCGAATGGCGGAATCAAAATCCGCTGCCTTACCGCTTGGCGACGTCCCACCACGGCATGTGATTGATTAGGGGTTGAATGGGCAATCTGGCAAGTGCGCTGGATGCATTCCTCCGCCCCACACCCACCAGCCCTGACGATACAAACGCCGGGCGGCGTGTTCTGCTGTGATGGCGTCGTTAAACAAGCCGAAGCAAGTGGCTCCTGAGCCGCTCATTCTAGCGAGCCGGCATTCTGGGTCGGCTTCAATGGCCGCGAGCACCGTGGCGATTTCGGGACACAGCGAGATGGCCGGGGACTGCAAATCGTTGCGGGTGTGCTGGAGGTTGGCCACCAGTGCATTGATGTCATGCCATTGTTTGGGCAACGCAGCAGCGGGGATGAAGTCGCCGGTTCGGGCTTTGAAGACGGCCGGAGTGGCGACGGCGACGCCGGGGTTTATCAGCACCATGCCGCATTCTGGAAACCTGGGCGATTCGGACAGGATTTCGCCAATACCTTGCATGCGGGTGGGCTTGCTTGCGAGGCAGACGGGAATGTCGGCACCGAGCTTGCCTGCTATCGTGACCAGAGTAGTGCCCCCAGGATCAATAGACCAAAGACGGCACAGCAGGCGCAATGCGGCGGCGGCGTCCGCTGAGCCTCCGCCTATGCCCGATGCGACAGGTAAATGCTTTTCCAGTCTCAGCCGTGCGCCGGTTGAGACATCGCATTCGGCGGCCAGTGCGCGCGCAGCACGCAAGATCAAATTGTCCGGCTCCGCGGCCAGCGCGTTTCCGAAGTGACCGGAGAGTTTGAGCGAGAGTTCGTTGGCAGGCTCTGCGCAAAGCCTGTCACCCACGTTTGGGAACACCGCCAGACTGTCGAGCAGATGATAGCCGTCAGCACGTTTGCCTGTGACGTGCAGGTACAGATTGACCTTGGCTGCCGCGAACTCAGACTGCACGGTCAGGGCTGCGACTTGGCTGCCGGTGGGTTGCCGAGGGCGATCTCGCTTTCATGCAGCTTGGTGCGCAGCTTAGCGGCATCCTCAGGCTCCGGATCGAGCGAGAGCGCACGACGCCATTGGAATTGCGCCTCCAGCTTTCGCCCAACAGCCCAGTAAGCGTCACCAAGGTGCAGATTGACGGTGGGGTCAGATGGGTCGAGTTCGGTCGCGCGCTGCAGCAGTTTGAGCGCCGCGCTATTGTTGCCCTGACGGAACGTGACCCAGCCGAGACTGTCGAGAATGGCACCGTCATTCGGTCGCTGATCAACCGCGCGCTGGATCATATCACGGGCACGCGGAAGATTGCGGTTCTGTTCGGTCCAGGTATAGCCGAGATAGTTCAGAACATCAGGTTGATTGGGTGCCAGATCCAGCGCATGGAGCAGATCGGCCTCGGCCCTCGGCCAATTCTGCGAACGCTCCAGCGAGATGCCACGTGCGTAGTAGAGCGGCCAGATGTTCTTGTCGCCTTGGCGGGTCTTCTCGATGGCCGTTGTGTAGGCCGCCGCAGCATCTACATATTTCTTTTGGTTGTTCAGAATATCACCCCGAACGGCCCACGGCTCCGGCCGTGCCGGGGCGGCAGTCGCAACCTGGTCGAGCAACGCCAGCGCGGTTGGCGTGTCACCACTCTTTTGCGCCAGGTTGGCCTGACGAAGACGCACAACCGAAACAAGCGGATCGCTTGCGTCGACCGGCTTGAGCATCGCCATCGCAGCGGCTGGGTGGTGATTGTTGTCAAGGATATCGGCCGACAGCAAGCGCGCCACCGTTAGATCTGGCCGGAGGTCGAGGGCAAGGCGGAGCATGATCAGCGCCACCTCGTCATTCTCCTGCCCACGCAACGCACCGGCGATGGCCAGATAAGCCTCAGCCATGCCGTCCGCCGCCGAATTCACCGGGCGCTTGGCGGCGGCGGCGTAGAGTTGCGGCACAGCGACGGCGAGATCACCACTGCTGTTCTCAAGGGCGGTAAAAATCTGCTGCGCCTCGGGCACATGGTTCTGGCGAACCTGGAAGCTGGCCAGCATACGAGCAAGCTGCAGGTTGAGGCCGCCAGATTCCGTTTGCGCGATCTTGTAGAATTTTGCCGCCTCCTCGGTCCGCCCTGCGATATCGGCAATCATGGCGGCGTGCACGGCATAGCCACCGCGAAACCGCTGGCCGTCAATCTGCGGCTGAAGTGTGGCGAGGGCGGCATCGGTATGCCCAGCCCCCTGCTGGGTCCAGGCGATGAGCAAAGGCTGCAGGATCTGGATCATGCCCTGACGGACAAGACCATCGAAATGGCCCTCTGCCGCCGGCCAGTTACCGGCCTTGGCGTCCGCATTGCCCAGCAACAACTGCGCTGTGGCGTTGCCGGAGAGTTTGCGCGCCAGTTCCAACGCTTCTGGGCGACCGGCCATCATGGATGTCATGAACGCCTGGAACTGCAGATCGGTGCTGCTGGGGTCACGCGACAACCCACGCAGGAATGCGTCAGACGCCTCCTTCATGTCGCCTGAGCTGGCGGCCAGGCGCCCTGCGAGAAAGTCCCCGGGTGCACCGGTGATCCTCACGGGTGTCTTACCATCGACCGTGGACAAGCCCGTACCGCTTACCTCTGCGGCGGCACACGCAGACAGCAAGGTAACGGTGAGAAGGACATAGCGGCGCAGCGGCGGGATAAATGGCATATGAAACCCTAACAGGCGAAAACCGTGATCACCAATAACTTCGCGTAACACGACCAGATATCTGACGCCCGCGCCAATCTCACATCCCGCCCGGGTAAACAGGTCCGCCGCCGCCCTCTGGCGTGACCCAGTCGATGTTCTGGCTCGGATCTTTGATGTCACAGGTTTTGCAGTGCACGCAGTTCTGCGCGTTGATCTGAAGTGCGGGTGCGCCTTGCTCGGCTCCCACAATCTCATACACGCCTGCCGGGCAATAGCGCGTCTCGGGGCTGCGATATTCGGCCCAATTAACGCTGATGGCGCGGACGGGATCACGCAGCCTCAGGTGCACCGGCTGATCTTCGGCGTGGTTGGTGTTGCTGATGAAAACTGAGGAAAGACGATCGAACGTCAGCTTGCCGTCAGGCTTCGGGTAGACGATCTGCTTGGCCGCGCCGGCACGTGACAAGCTCTCATTGTCCGGGTGCGAGTGATGCAGCGTCCACGGTGCCTTGCCGCGAAACACGTAGGTATCGACTGCAGCGTTAAGCAAGCCGCCCCACATGCCCCATTTGGCGAAGCCCGGGCGAACATTACGAACACCAGATAATTCCTCCCACAGCCAGCTTGCCTTCAGCTTGTCCGTGTAGCCCACCGGTTCCGCAGGTTTCCCACCGGCCAAAGCTTCCGCAATGGTCTCGGCGGCGAGCATGCCAGACTTCATCGCCGTGTGGGTGCCCTTGATTTTGGCGACGTTGAGGAACCCTGCCGTGTCTCCCACAAGGCAACCGCCGGGGAAGGTGAGCTTGGGGATGGATTGCAGCCCGCCCTCATTCAATGCGCGGGCTCCATAGGCGATGCGGCGGCCACCTTCGAAATGCTGGCGCATGGCCGGGTGCGTTTTGAGGCGCTGCATTTCCTCGAACGGCGAAAGCCACGGATTCTTGTAGTCCAGGCCTACAACGTAGCCATATGAGACCAAGTTATCACCCCAGTGATACAGCCATGATCCACCATAGGTGGCGCTGTCCACCGGCCAGCCAATGGTGTGCTCGATCAGGCCTGGCTTGTGGTTGGCGGCGGGAATTTCCCACAACTCCTTGATGCCGATCGCGAAGGTCTGCGGATCACAGGTCTGACGAAGGTCAAACCGCTCGAATAGCCGCTTGGTGAGGCTGCCGCGACACCCCTCAGCGAAGATGGTGTAGGTAGCACGCAGTTCCATGCCGGGCTGATGGGCTGCCGTCGGCTTACCGTCCCGCCCGATGCCCATGTCACCGGTGGCGATGCCGACGACGCGACCGTCTTCCTCCAGCACCTCGGCCGCGGCGAAGCCTGGGTAGATCTCCACACCCAGCGCCTCCGCCTGGGTTCCCAGCCAGCGGCAGAGATTGCCGAGGGAGCCCACGAAATTCCCGGCATTATGCATTTGCGGTGGGGTTGGCAGACGGATCGCGCGGGTCTCCGTGAGGAACATAAACCGGTCCTCGCCCGCCTTGGTGGTGAGCGGCGCATCGCCATCCCGCCACCCCGGCAGCAACTCGTCGAGCGAACGCGGTTCGATGACGGCACCGGAGAGGATATGCGCTCCCACCTCAGCACCTTTCTCGACCACGCAAATGGCAGCCTCAGGGGCAAGTTGCTTTAACCGGATGGCAGCCGAAAGTCCGGACGGACCGGCACCGACGATCACGACGTCAAATTCCATCTGCTCGCGATCTGTAGACATTCCGACTGCTCCCTTTCCCCGCCATATGGGGTGTTGGCGCAAAATAAGAGGGTTGCAGCCGTTGCGCAAAATTCGCCCTGGCAGGACGATAGACTATGGACATGATGGCGGCATTGCGGCTGCAAATCGAATGGGGTGCCGACGAGGCGCTAGAGGACGCGCCCGTCAACCGAATGGTGGCGCGGGCGGCGGCTCCAAATGCTGTACGGGCCGTTCCGGAGCGCCCGTTGTTGGAGCGGCCTGCCATGCAACCCCTTGTAAAGCCATGGGCTAAGCGAGTGGCCACGCCGGCCTCGTCACCAGTTCAACGCGCCCAGCAGCTGGCAGAAAGTGCCGCCACACGCGAAGAATTGCGAGCGGCGCTGACTGGCTTTGATGGGTGCGCCCTGTCCGCAACCGCCACCAATCTGGTGTTCGCCGACGGCAACCCAGTTTCTGGCCTGATGCTGATCGGTGAGGGGCCAGGGGCCGAGGAGGATCGGACTGGCACGCCATTTGTGGGGGCGGCCGGGCAATTGCTTGACCGGATGATGGCAAGCGTGGGGCTCGACCGAACGCAGTGCCTTATCACCAACCTCCTACCCTGGCGACCACCGGGTAACCGCAATCCGACCGACAGTGAGATGCGGATATGCCTACCCTTCGTGCTTCGCCATATTGCCCTGGTGCAACCGCGACGTCTTGTGCTGTTGGGAGCCTTTGCCACGAACGCCATTCTCGGCGGGAAAGGTAGTATTACACGACTGCGTGGGCGCTGGGCAGAGGCAGTGGTGCCGGGCATCACCGCCCCCATTGCTGCCCTACCAATGCTGCATCCGGCCTACCTGCTGCGCAATGGCGCAGCCAAACGCGAGGCATGGGCAGACTGGCTGGCGCTGCGGCGCAGCATCGACTCGGATGTCTAATCACGTTTTTGTGATCGACCGCTATCGCTTTGAGTCGGTTTGACAATTTCGTCAGAATCCCAGTTCTGAGACGCGTCTCGCCACTATGGGTTGCGTAGGACAGCCCTGGCGTGTAGTGGACCCTCCATGCGAGGGTTCGGTACGACGTTCTCACGCCTTCCGGCAGCGCGGGCATTCATTGCCGGTGCTGCCATCTTGGCCGGCGCTGCGGTCACGAAGGCAGAGGCACAGACTCAGACGACCAGAGACGACATTGCGTTCGCGATACCGCGTGTCGAATCACGTGGCTTCTCGGGTGTGGCCTTGCCGCAGCCCCTGCCTCCCAGCGAAGCCACACGGATAAGCAAGATTTTTGTTCTTCAAGGTCGCGGAGACATCAGCAGCGCGGCACGTGAGACGGCCAATATCGATGTGTCGACGGAGGTTGGTCAGGCCATGCTGGGCCATATTCTGGCGCAAAGGTATCTCGGCCCGTCCACCCGCCCGAACGCTGACGAATTACAGGTTTGGCTAAGACAGTGGCCGACTTTGCCTGATGCGCGTGCGATGCACGCGTTATTGCTGACCCGGCTTCCACAGGGCGTACCCGCTCCGCCAGCACCAGCACTTTCATCGCTATCCGAGACTACTGGCCGCGACGTGACTGCACCCGTTCCGGAAGAGAGCGAACCCGCTACCTTCACAATCACTCGTAACCTAGGTCTTGACCGATCTGTGCATGAGGCAGCGCGTGGTGGCGGTGCATCACGTGTGCAACGATTGCTAGCTGGCACGGCCGGTCTGACCCCGGTCTATGCTTCTCAGCTTCGCGGAGAGGCTGCACAGATTTTGTTCACCCTCAACCGCGACGCTGAGGCCTACGCACTCGGCCGTGACGGCATGCAGCGCTGTACTAGCGAGATATGCACGGCGTCTGGTCTAGCTGGATATATCGCTGGCCTCGCAGCGTGGCGGATGGAGAAGCCGGACCAGGCTCGGCCGATGTTCGAGGCCGCGTGGCGGTCTGATTTGACGACCCCAGCACTGCGGAGTGCTGCAGCCTTCTGGGCAGCGCGAGCCCAGCTTCGCACTGGGCACTCACAGGCCTATCAGCCTTGGCTGAGCAAAGCTGCAATGGAGCCCAGCACATTTTACGGACTGTTGGCACGGCGCACACTTGGGCTGAATTTCGGCCTAGCCGAATTTGGTGGCCGGGACACGCACGAGGTGGTGACCGAAGCCGATATCGAGGCAGTGGCGGCAACGCCGGAGGGCCTGCGTGCGTTCGCATTGCTTCAGGTCAGCCAGCGGCCCCGTGCCGAGGCGGAATTGCGACAGCTTTGGCCCGCCGCCACAAAAACACCTGCGCTTGGCCGCGCCATCATGCTGGTGGCGCAGAAGGCCGGATTGACGCAGTTTGCAGCGCAACTGGCTGATCTCGTGCAGTCGACTGACGGTCGTCCTCGCAACGTGGAGCGCTTCGCGGTACCACGCCTTAAGCCAGATGGCGGATTTCGCGTTGATCCCGCAATGGTCTACGGCATTGCGCGAACAGAATCGAATTTCAACACGGCACTGGTCTCTAACGCTGGGGCAACCGGGTTGATGCAAATCATGCCAGACACAGCGAGTTTCCTAACCGGACGCGACGCAGACGGCACCTTGCGCGGCACCTTACGTGACCCAGGCTTCAACTTAGAACTCGGCCAGCGCTATGTGGCGTACTTGGCTCAGTATGATGGCGTGAACGGCGATTTGCTGCGGCTATTGG
>CAIJTR010000049.1 GCA_903823665.1 uncultured Rhodospirillales bacterium | reverse complement strand
GTCCGCACCCCCGGTGCGAAAACCGCCTGCGCACCTGCCAGAGGGTGATGCCCCATGCATCTTTCCGAACTCAAAGCCCAGCACGTATCCGAACTCATCTCGGGTCGAGCCCCATCTGCTCGTCACCGACCTCCGCCTCCATCATCGCCTCTTTCATGGCGCGTGTCGGTTTGGTCTGCGTGTCCGAGAACAGATTGACGCGAACCGGAGGCAAACCCTGCTGGATGGGCGGCGGCGTGAAACGCATTTTGGGGTCCCTAAAACAGAAAAAGGGTGGATGACCTTTCGATCATCCACCCCCAACCTTCGCCTGTCTATCAGCTGGCCTTCTTCACCAGCTCGTCGGCCACGTTGCGCGGCACCGGATCGTAGTGGTGGAACTGCATCGTGAAGCTGGCGCGGCCCTTCGTCATGGAACGCAGATCCGAGATATAGCCGAACATTTCCTTCAGCGGCACATGCGCGTGCACGATGACGGTCGAGCCCGAACTGTCCTGGTTCTGGATCATGCCGCGACGACGGTTCAAGTCGCCCACCACGTCACCGACGTGATCGTTCGGCGTGGTTACTTCCACGTCCATGATCGGCTCAAGAATGATCGGCGAGGCCTTCTTCATGCCCTCACGGAAGCAAGCCTTCGCCGCGATTTCGAAGGCGAGAGCCGACGAGTCGACGTCATGGTACTTGCCGTCCACCAGGGTGTAGGTGAAGTCGACGGTCTGGAAGCCCGCCAGCACGCCGGTATCGGCCTGCACGCGGATGCCCTTTTCAACGGCCGGGATGTATTCCTTCGGCACCGAGCCACCGACGGTTTTGTTGGCAAAGGTGATGCCGGCGTTACGTTCCGCAGGCTCGAAGATCACCTTCACTTCAGCATACTGGCCCGAACCGCCCGACTGCTTCTTGTGGGTATAGGTTTCGGTGTGCGCCTTGGAGATCGTCTCACGATAGGCCACCTGCGGCGCGCCGATGTTGCAATCCACGCCATATTCGCGGCGCAGACGGTCAATGATGATTTCCAGATGCAGCTCGCCCATGCCCGAGAGAATGGTCTGGCCACTCTCCTGGTCGGTCTTCAAACGCAGCGACGGATCTTCACCGGCCAGCTTCTGCAGACCGATGGACATCTTCTCCACCGAGTCCTTGGTCTTCGGCTCAACCGAGATGTCGATCACGGGCACTGGGAACGCCATGCGCTCCAGCACCACCGGGTCATCGCTGGAAGCCAGCGTGTCACCGGTGCCGGTGTCCTTCAGGCCCACGAACGCTGCGATGTCGCCCGCGTGCACTTCCTTGATTTCCGCACGCTTGTCAGCGTGCATCTGGAACATGCGGCTGATCCGCTCCTTGTGGTCCTTGGTGGTGTTCATCACGGTGTCGCCGGTCTTCAACGTGCCGGCATAAACGCGGATGAAGGTCAGCGTGCCGTACTTGTCGTTGATGATCTTGAACGCCAGACCAGCGAACGGCGCATCCGGATCGGCCTTGATACGGCGACGGTTGCTATGCTCGCCGTCCTCCTCACCTTCCTCGGCGGCAATCGAAATACCGGGAACGTCGATCGGCGAAGGCAGGTAGTCGAGCACGGCGTCGAGCAGCGGCTGCACGCCCTTGTTCTTGAACGCCGTGCCGCACAGCACGGGGCGGAACGCGCCCGAGATGGTGCCGGTCTTGATGGCGCGCTTCAGCGTGGCAACGTCCACGTCACCCTTCTCGAAATACTCTTCCATGCCGGCGTCATCGACCGACAAAGCAGTGTCGAGCAGGAGCTGGCGGGCTTCCTTGGCCTTCTCCATCAGATCAGCCGGAATTTCCTCGTCATGGAACTTAGCGCCCAGCTCGCCGCCTTCCCAGATGATCGCCTTCATCTCAACGAGATCAACCACGCCGAGGAAGCCGTCTTCCACACCAATCGGCAGCTGCAGCGGCAGCGCCACGATGTCCAGCTTCTCCTTCAGCGTGTCGAACGCGCGATAGAAATCAGCGCCGGTGCGATCAAGCTTGTTGATGAAGATGATGCGCGGAACGTTGTAGCGATCCGCCAGACGCCAGTTCGTCTCAGACTGCGGCTGCACGCCAGCCACGCCCTCGATGATGAACACGGCACCGTCGAGCACGCGCAGCGAGCGGTTCACCTCGATGTTGAAATCGATGTGGCCTGGGGTGTCGATGATGTTGATGCGGTGGTCTTTCCAGTCACACGTCACGGCAGCCGAGGTGATCGTGATGCCGCGCTCACGCTCCTGCGCCATGTAATCGGTCGTGGTGTTGCCGTCATGCACTTCGCCAATGCGGTGTGAAACGCCCGTGTAATACAGAATCCGCTCCGTCGTCGTGGTTTTCCCAGCGTCGATGTGGGCGGTGATCCCGATGTTACGGAGTTTGGCGAGAGGGCTGTCAGACACGGTGGCCTCCATTGTGCTCAAAGCGAGCGAATTTTCATGCGATGCGGGCGCACCAGAGCCAAAACCCCGGACGCCTGGATGTGGTCCCGCACAGAACCGACGGTGGAAGCCTGCAAATGCCCGTGCTCGCGCGGTTTTGCAAGCGTGGTTTCGTGATGGCCGCATTGTTGATGGATGCGAGTTTTCACCCTTCGTCACATTCTGATGCATGGTTTTCCGTTAAGGCTAAGATATGGACACAAGAACCGCGCATGCCCTGATCCGCTTCGGCCTTGGTCGCAAAGGCACCGAAGCTCCGCCGTCTGACATGCAGGCATGGCTTGCCGCCCAGTTGAACGCACCCGACCCAGTGCTCAGCCAGCCGGGTGCTACCACCCTCGAAGGCATGCTTGCCCTGCAGGAGCAGCGCAACAACAAGGAGTTGCGTGGAGAAGCGTCACCGGTTCGCAAAATCTTCCGGCAGGAACAGGTCCGCTATATCGACAATCTGCTGACCACCGATGCCCCCTTCCGTGAGCGCTTGGTGGCGTTCTGGGCCAATCACTTCACCGTCAGCCTCAAACGCGGCGAGGTGGCGGCCATCGTCTACCCCTACATCCGCGAAGCCATTCGTCCGCACGTCACCAGTCGGTTCGTCGACATGCTGCAGGCGGTGATGCGCCACCCGGCCATGCTGCTCTATCTCGACAATGCCCAGTCTTTCGGGCCGGACAGCGCGGTCGGCAAGCGTCAGAAAAAGGGGCTGAACGAGAATCTTGCGCGCGAGTGCTTGGAACTCCACACCGTCACCCCCTCCTCCGGCTACACCCAGGCCGACGTCACCGCCTTCGCCAATGTTCTCACCGGCTGGAGCATCGAGCTGAAGATGCATCCCCCCGGTTTCGTCTATCGCCCTTTCGTGCATGAGCCCGGCACGCAGATCGTCATGGGCCAGAATTTCGGTGAGGGGCAGGAGGCCGGAATCGCCGCCCTCAACTGGCTCGGCCAGCATCCGTCCACTTACCGCAACATCGCAACCAAACTCGTCCGCCATTTCGTGGCTGACACCCCACCCCCCGCTTCCGTCGCCCGAGTGGAAGCGGTGCTGCGCGAGACGCATGGTGATCTCAAGGCAGCGTCTCTAGAACTGACGCGCCTGCCAGACGCGTGGCATCCGCTGACAAAACTCCGCGGCCCGGTCGATTACGCCGTGGCCGTGCTACGTGCCACCGGCATCCAGGTGGATCGCGAAAAGACCACCATCCCGGCCCAACTCGCAGGCCTCGGCCAGCCGCTGCAAACCGCCCCCCTCCCGAATGGCTGGCCAGACACCGCCGCCGATTGGGCCGGATCGGAAGCTATCCTCCGCCGCATCGACTGGGTTTACGGCCTGACCGCCCGCACCCAAACGATGGACCCGATGGAAGTCGCCACCGCCTCCCTCGGCCCGCTCCTCTCCCCCACCACCGCCGAGCAGATCCGCCTCGCGGGCTCCCGCCGTGATGCGATGACGCTGCTGCTCGCCTCCCCCGAATTTCTCAGGAGATGAACATGGTTCATCCGTCGATGCGTTTGTCCCGCCGCTCCGCCCTGCTCGGCCTTGCCGCATCCTTCACCCTCGGCCGGGCCTCCCTCGCCGTGGCAGCAGCACCCACCGAAAAGCGCTTCGTCGTCGTTCTGCTGCGCGGCGCGCTCGACGGCATGGGGGCCGTCATTCCCTACGGTGACAGCAATCTCAGCACCTATCGGCCCGAGCTGATCCCAGGCGCTGTCGGTACTCAAGGCGGGATGCTCGACCTCGGCGGCTTCTACGGTTTGCACCCGGCACTGGCTGGGTTCCACCAAATTTATCAGGCGGGCGAACTCCTTCCCGTCCACGCCGTCGCCGGCCCCTATCGCATCCGCAGCCATTTCGAGGCGCAGGATCTGATGGAATACGGCTCCGAACACGCCATGAGCTCCGGCTGGCTCAACCGCGTCGCCGAGCAGATGCCCACAACCAGCAAAACCGGCACCCAAACCGCACTCTCCGTAGGTGCCACGCTACCCCTGCTCCTGCGCGGCCCCGCCAAAGTGGGAAGCTGGCTGCCAAAATCCTTCTCCCGCCCGGAAGCCGATCTCTACGCCCGCCTCCAGGCCCTGCATCACGCCGACCCCGTCACCGGCCCCGCTTTGGCCGAGGGGTTGAAGGAGCGCGGCTTCACCGATGCCACCCTCTCCGGCAGCGCTGAGCAGGCCAACAAATACGCATTCCAATCCCTCTGCGCCTCCGCCGGTCACCTCCTCGCCGCCGCCGACGGCCCTCGCCTCGCCGCACTCGAAATCGGCGGATGGGACACGCATGTTGGGCAAAAAAACCGCCTAGGTGGCGCGCTCAAGCCGCTCGGTGACGGCATGACAGCACTGAAATCCGCCCTGGGTGACGCCTGGAGGCAAACTGTCGTGCTGGTGATGACCGAGTTCGGCCGCACCGTGCGCGCCAATGGCAGCGGCGGCACCGATCACGGCACCGGCACCGTAGCCTTCATCATGGGCGGAGCCGTCGCCGGTGGCCGGGTTCAGGCGAACTGGCCCGGCCTGTCCTCGTCCAACCTGTTCGAGAACCGCGACCTGCAACCCACGGCCGATTTGCGCTCGGTCACCAAAGGCATCCTCGCGCATCATTTCGGCCTCAACACCCAAGCTCTCGCCCGCATCTTCCCTGAAAGCGAACGCGCCGCTGCCCTCGGCGGCCTCCTCCGCGCTTGACCAGTCTCGCCGCTCCGTCGCACATCCGGTTGGTGTGATGGAGCGACGGCGATGGACCAGGTGACACAGGCAGCGATCAACTCCGACCGGCAATGGCGCTGGCTGATGGAGCTTGCCGAGTTTGGGGCCATCCCGGACAACGGCGTCAACCGTCAGGCCCTCACCGCACTCGACCGCGCCGCCCGCCGCCAGCTCATCGAATGGGCAAGCGAGATCGGGGCCACCGTCTCCATCGATGAAGCCGCCAATCTCTGGCTCCGTGTCGAGGGTTCGGACCCCACTGCCGCCCCCGTCCTCACCGGAAGCCACATGGACAGCCAGCCGAAAGGCGGCCGCTTCGACGGAGCCTACGGCGTCATCGCCGGCCTCGAAGCCATCACCGCGATGCACCAAGCCGGCATCGTCACCAAACGCCCCATCGAGGTCGTCGCCTGGACCAATGAGGAAGGCAGCCGCTTCGCCCCGGGTTGCACGGGTTCCATGAGCTGGTGCGGCTTCAAACCGGTCCATGAATGGGACGACGTAAAGGATGCCGACGGCATCTTCTACGGTGCCGCCCTGGCCACCCAACTCGGCTTTGAATCCGATATCCCCCGTCGCCCCCTCGGCGGCCCCGTCCACGCCTATGTCGAGGCCCATATCGAACAAGGCCCACTTCTCGAATCCGAAGGACTCGACATCGGCGTCGTCACCGGCATCCAGGGCAGTCGATGGTTCACCGTCACCATCGAGGGCGAATCGGCCCACGCCGGAACCGCGCCCCTGTCGCTCCGCCGAGACGCCATGCTCGACGCCGTCCGCGCCATCCAGGCCCTGTCCGACGCCATGGCCGACCCGGACGACGTCCTTCGATTCACTGTCGGCCGCATCGCCGTCTCGCCCAACTCGTCAAACTCCGTGGCCGACCGCGTCACCTTCAGCATCGATTTGCGTCACCCCAACGCCGACATCCTCACCGCCCGCGGGGCGCTGATCCCGAGCGTGATCCAATCCGCCATGACGGTGTGTGACGCCCGACTGGTCGAGAACTTCACCGCCATGCCAACTGACTTCCACCCGCTGGTGATCGCAGCCGTCGAGCACGCCGCCAAAGCCACCGGCCACTCGATCAAACACATGGCCAGCGGTGCCTTCCACGACGCCCAATTCGCCTCCCGCGTCGCCCCCGCCGGGATGATCTTCGTGCCCAGCCACAAAGGCATCAGCCACAACCCCGCCGAATACACCTCCCCCGCCCAACTCGCCGCCGGAACCCAGGTCCTAATGCATACGCTGCTGAGGTTAGCGAACAGCTAATGACACCACTCATTAATTAACCGAAACAATTAGAACGTGCAAAAACGCAACGCCCAAGCTCGGCACAAAAATTCAAAAAAAGCGGCGATAACAGCAATAAAGGGGTCGTTTTTCCACACGTTGAGTAATCGCGGGTGTCCATCCTGCGCACGAAGGGAAGTCCGGTAAGCTCCCGTCGGTATCACCCAGCAGGAGAGACAACGATGAAGCAGTATGTCGGGTTGGACGTATCGCAAAAAGAGACGACGGTGTGTGTCGTGGACCAGGACGGCAAGGTGCTGTTCGAAGGCAAGGCCCCCTCGAACCCAGGCGCGCTGGCTCAAGTCATTCGCAAGTGGGCACCTGATGCAGAGCGAATCGGCTTCGAGACGGGTGCCATGGCGAGCTGGCTCTGGCATGAGCTCAAGCGCATCGAATTGCCTGTCGTCTGCATCGATGCCCGTCATGCCCACGCCGCTCTGTCGGTCCGGATGAACAAGAGCGCCCCAAACTGTGTTTCGGCCCTTTAATCGCGGGTGTCTGTCAACTCCGGTGTGTGCCCATGCCAGGGTCAGGGTCCTTTCCGAGGTCTGTGCCTCATGATTGTGTTCGGGGGCGGGTGCCTCAACGTGCGCAGCGAAGTCCGAGGCTCTCATCTTCAGCCGATTGACCGAGGTCACCAACACCACCGTCCCGGCAGGGACGACAACCGGCGCGGCTGAACCCGCAGGGCCGGATCTCTCTTTTCCTTTTAAGCCGCTTTCTGCTCTGAGCCCCATTCGAAGCTGGTGCCGTCGGTCCAAATGCAGTGCAGGATAATGGCGATCTTGCGCGCTACAGCGACAGCCTAGGGTCAGGACCCGTTAAAATCCTTGCTTCGACGCGGTAAAGGATGATTCTCAGAGTGCGGATGTGTCCCGCATGAGTGATCTGTTCCTGCTGTCCGAGAGCCAGCTTCGAAGGATT
>CAIJTR010000048.1 GCA_903823665.1 uncultured Rhodospirillales bacterium | reverse complement strand
TACACGACGCTCTTCCGATCTACCAAGGAATTTTTTCATGCCCCCACCACCCCCGGCTCCATCCACGAAGGCGGCGAGCTCGGCTACTCTCTCAGCCACGCCTTCGGGGCTGTGTTCGACAATCCCAACCTCATCGCCGCCTGCGTCATCGGCGACGGCGAGGCTGAAACCGGCCCACTCGCCACCGCATGGCAATCCAACAAATTCCTCGACCCCATCACAGACGGTGCCGTTTTGCCGATCCTGCATCTGAACGGCTACAAGATCAGCAACCCCACCATCCTCGCCCGCATTCCCCCCGAAGAACTCGAGAAGTTCTTCCACGGTTGCGGCTGGAACCCCTATTTCGTCGAGGGCGACGACCCCGCCACCATGCACCAACTCATGGCAGTCGCGATGGAACGCGCGATTGGTGATATCCGACAATTTCAAAACCACGCTCGCGAGACCAACAATTCCGATCGCCCACGCTGGCCGATGATCGTGCTGCGCTCTCCAAAAGGCTGGACCGGCCCGGTTACCGTCGATGGCCTACAGGTCGAAGGCACCTTCCGCTCACATCAGGTGCCGCTTCTCGTCGATCACGCCCACCCACAGCACGTCGCACAACTCGAAAGCTGGATGCGCAGCTATCGCCCTGAGGAATTGTTCGATGACCAGGGCCGCCTGATCGAAGAACTCACCGCACTTGCTCCCAAGGGTTCACGCCGTATGGGTGCGAACCCCCACGCCAATGGCGGCCTGTTGCTGCACGACCTCCACATGCCGGATTTTCGTGCCCATGCCGTGCAGGTTCCGAAGCCAGGTGCCGTGGTTGCGCAAGACACCAAGGTGCTGGGTGCCTATTTTAAGGACATGGTGGCCGCCAATCCGGGCAATTTCCGTCTCTTCGGTCCCGATGAGACACTTTCCAATCTTCTCGGTGCCGTCTTCAACGTCACCAACCGGCAATGGGATGCACAAGAAAACTCAAACGACGAATACCTCGCCCCCACCGGCCGTGTCGTTGACTCCATGCTCAGCGAACACCAATGCGAAGGCTGGCTCGAAGGCTATCTGCTCACCGGTCGCCACGGCGTGTTCAACAGCTACGAAGCCTTCATCCGCATCATCGATTCAATGTTCAGCCAGCACGCCAAATGGCTGAAGGTCACGCTCGAACTGCCATGGCGCCGCAAGATCGCGTCCCTGAACTACCTCCTCGCATCGCATGTCTGGCAGCAGGACCATAACGGCTTCACCCACCAAGACCCCGGCTTCCTCGACCATGTAATCAACAAAAAAGCTGATATCGTCAGGGTCTATCTGCCGCCTGATGCCAACTGCCTGCTCTCCACCTTCGATCACATCCTGCGTAGCCGCCATTGCGTGAACGTCGTCGTCGCCGGCAAACACGCCATGCCACAATGGCTCACAATGGATGAGGCAGTGGTTCACTGCACCCAGGGCCTGAGCATCTGGCAATGGGCCAGTAACGATCAGGACAGCGAGCCGGATGTCGTCATGGCCTGCTGCGGTGACACGCCCACACTGGAGGTTCTGGCCGCCGTGTCGATCCTGCGCCAGCATCTCCCGGCGCTGAAAATCCGCGTCATCAACGTCATCGACCTGATGCGGCTACAATCAGCGAGCGAACATCCACACGGCCTGAACGAAGCCGACTACGACGCGCTGTTCACCCGCGACAAACACATCATCTTCGCGTTCCACGGCTATGCATCGCTGGTGCATCAACTCACCTACCGCCGCACCAACCGAAACCTTCATGTCCGTGGCTACAAGGAAGAAGGCACTATCACCACCGCCTTCGACATGCGCGTGCAGAACGATCTGGATCGCTTCCATCTGGTCGAAGATGTGATCGACCGCACGCCCAACCTCGGCAGCAAGGGCGACTACCTCAAGCAACTCGTCCGCCGCAAACTCGTCGAGCACAAACTCTATATCGACGAACATGGTGAGGACATGCCTGAGATCCGTAGCTGGAAATGGGCAGCACCAGCATGACAATTCATGCCCTGATCGAAACTGCACGGAAACTCGTTGGCGATGGTCGCGGGCTCCTCGCCATGGATGAAAGCAACGCCACCTGCAACAAACGCTTCGCGGCGCTGGGCATCGAACAAACCGAGCCCACGCGGCGAGATTGGCGCGAATTGCTGATCACCACGCCAGGACTGGCTGACAGCATCAGCGGTGCTATTTTGTATGCCGAGACAATCCATCAGGAAACGACGAATGGAACCCCATTCGTAAAGGCCCTTGTGGAGGCAGGCATCATCCCGGGCATCAAGGTCGATATCGGCGCCAAGCCACTCGCCGGCTATCACGACGAGAAGGTGACAGAGGGGCTGGACGGACTGCGCGAACGCCTCAAAGAATATCGCCAAATGGGCGCACGCTTCGCCAAATGGCGTGCCGTGCTCTCACTGTCGCAGGGTCAGCCCAGCCCCGCATGCATTGAGGCAAACGCCCACGCCTTGGCCCGCTACGCCGCCCTCTGCCATGAAGCCGACATCGTGCCCATCATCGAGCCAGAGGTTCTGATGGACGGCACCCACGGCATCGACGCCTGCCAGGATGCCACAAGCGCCGTTCTGCAAAGCGTCTTCGAACAGCTCAATACCCAAGGCGTCGTGCTTGAAGCCATCATCCTCAAACCCAACATGATCGCAGCAGGCTTGACTTGCGACACTCAGCCGAGCCTCGACAATGTGGCGGCCACCACCGTCGTCACCCTACTTCGCCACGTGCCGGCGTCAGTCGCGGGGATCGCCTTCTTGTCCGGGGGTCAATCAGCCGAACTCGCAAGCACGCGGCTGAACGCCATGAACGTCATGCGCAAATCGGTGGGGGCTAGAGTGCCTTGGCCTCTGGTATTCTCCTACGGCCGCGCCATCCAGCAACCCGCACTTGAGATGTGGCATGGCGAGGCCAGCAATATCGCCGCCGCCCAGCGCATCCTCGTCCATCGCGCCACGTGCAACCACGCCGCCATAAACGGTGAATACAACGCGGCGATGGAGCTATGAGCAGCCCGCCACTCAGCCTGTTCCTTGTCCGACATGGGCAAACCGAATGGTCACTGTCCGGCCGCCACACCGGAAGCACCGACATCCCACTGACGAACGATGGCGAGGACGAGGCCCGCGCCTTGCAGCCATATCTGGCTCGCATTCACTTCGACTATGTCTTCACCAGTCCGATGCAGCGCGCCAAACAAACCTGCGCCTTGGCAGGCTTGGGCAACCACGCCGAAACGGAGCCGGATCTGTCTGAGTGGGATTACGGCGATTACGAGGGCCGAACCTCCGCCGAAATCTACAAAACCCGTCCCGGATGGCTGGTGTTCGCCGATGGCTGCCCCGGTGGCGAACTTCCAGCACAGGTCCAAACCCGCACCGATCGCCTGCTCACGCGCCTGGCCGCGATGCGGGGCAACGTGGCGCTGTTCTCACATGGCCAGATCTCCCTGGTCATGGCCGCACTCTGGATCGGCCTGCCGGTGCTCGCCGGACAGCACTTCCTGCTTGGCACCGCCTCACTGAACATTCTCAGCGTCAACCCAGCCCACCCGAATATTCGCGTGGTCTCATTGTGGAACGCCACACCAACTTTCCTGGCAGGGCGCAGCTAGTCCATTCGCCACACGAGGGGACCAAAACAATGCGCGTTGGCATCGCAGCCGATCATGGCGGGTTCGATCTCAAACAAACACTGCTGCCATGGCTCCAGGCGCATGGATTTGAAATCGTCGATTTCGGCGCTTACCAACTCGACCCCGACGACGACTACCCTGACTTCATCATCCCCATGGCACGCGCCGTCGCCACCGGTGATGTCGAACGCGGGCTCGGACTGTGCGGCAGTGGCGTCGGCGCATCGATCGCAGCCAACAAAATCCCGGGCGCACGAGCCTGCCTGATCGGCGATATATACTCTGCCCATCAGGGCGTTGAAGATGACGACATGAACGTCTGCTGCCTTGGCGGCCGGGTCGTGGGCGCATCCCTCGCCATCGAACTCGTCGCTGCCTTTCTCGCCGCACGCTTCAGCCACCTCCCGCGCCATAACCGTAGGCTGTTGAAATTACAGGCACTTGAAGTGCGATCTACTTAACATGACAAACCTGCGTAGATTCCGACGCTGCCGAAAACGCAAGGCCCAATCCTATGTTCACCCTTCAGAAATTGGAGGGTGGCAATGAGAAACATTCTGACTTCCAACACCGGACGCAACGCAGCATTCGCGTCGTCAATGGTACAGCCAAGCAGCCACATTCCAAGCGAGATTTCAGCCAGCAGCTCGGAGATGGACACCAAGCCAGCCTCAGACGAGAACGCCGCTACTGCCGTCCCCACAATCCTCGGCTCTCGGGCTCAACCACGTGGCTTCCGTAAGAGCTTGTTTCGCAGCTGATTGAGAATGCCACCGGCGCAGGCGACCTCAGCGAACACCAACGCTTCTGGCTTTCAATCCATTTGGATTGACGGCGAGCCCATCCGAGGAGAGCTGTTTGGTATCGAGCGGCTCGAAGAACATGCAAGGCAACTGGCGGCAGAGCAGATCGTCTGGAAGACCCGCGGCAAAGGCACGCCACTTGCTGGAAGGCTGGCTGAAAACGCAGCCTACCTCCTGCGCGCGCAGTCTCTGCTCTCCAACGCCGCAGAATCGGGCGGTGACGTAACACCAGCGGCAGAATGGCTGATCGACAATTATCATCTCGTGGAGATGCAGATCCGCGATATCGGCGTTGACCTCCCTGCTGGCTACTACTCGGAACTGCCAAAGTTGGCACAGGGCCAATTTGCAGGATTACCACGTGTCTTTGGTGCCAGTTGGTCACTGATCAAACACACCGATAGTTACCTCGACACCGAGACACTGCGACGGTATTTCGTCGCCTACCAAGATGAGCAACCACTCACAATAGGTGAGCTTTGGGCTGTCCCGATCACCCTACGCATTGTGCTCATTGAGAATTTGCGTCGCGTCGCCGAGATCATCGTCAATAACGAACTCGCACGTGATGCCGCCAACCGACTTGCCGACCAGCTTGGTGCAATCAATGCGACGGCGAATACGTCCGCCGCCAGCATTATATCGACCGTTCAAACAAAGGTGACGGATGCATTCGCCGTCCAGCTCGCCCAGCGTCTGCGTGGCCAAGACCCCAAGGATGACCCGGTGTTGTCCTGGCTCGACGAAAAATTGGCTGCACAGGGCAAAAGCCTTGAGACAATCGTACCAGATGAGCTGCAGCAGCAATCAACATTCAACGCCACCATCAGCAACATCATCAACAGTATGCGGCTGACGGCAGACATCGACTGGACTGAAGCCTTCGAGGCAATCAGCCGCGTTGATGACGTGCTGAGCAGCCATGGCTGCTACAAGCAGATGGATTTCGGCACTCGCAATCTCTACCGCACCGCCATTGAGAAAATGGCGCGCGGCTCGGAGCTGCAGGAAATCGAAATCGCAAGAATGGCCGTAGCCGCCGCCCAGCAGGCGGGATCGCCATCAACTGAACCCGGCTATCATCTGATTGCCGGTGGAAGGCCAGCCTTGGAGAGGGCAATCGGCTTTCATCCATCGTTCGCCATCGCTCTGCACCGGGCCTGCCGCGCCGTGGGAATTGTGGGCTATGGCGCAGCCGTGGTGGCACTTGCGGCCACATTTGCCCTGCTGCCGGTTTGGCTGTGCGGTATGGCGGGCGGCTTCTGGCTCGCATTTCTCGGCATTCTGGCGTTCGTTCCAGCGTCCGACGCTGCCGTTGCATGCATCAACCGGCTCGCGATGCTGTCATTTGGTGCCACCGCATTGCCTGGCCTTGAACTGAAATCCGGCATTCCCGAGCATCTGCGCAGCTTGGTGGCGGTTCCCGTCTTGCTCACGTCTCCCAAAGCAATAAGCGAACATATCGCTCGGCTGGAACTCCATTATCTCGCCAATCCAGATCCCCAGTTGAGCTTCGCCCTGTTATCGGACTGGACGGACAGCAAAACCGAACACGGCAAGTCGGACGCCGAGCTGCTGCGTCTGGCATCCGAAGGCATCACAGCCTTGAACACCCAGTATGGTGTGGCAGCAGGGGGATTGCGCTTCATCCTCCTCCATCGTGTTCGGCAATGGAACGAGAGTGAAGGCTGTTGGATGGGATGGGAGCGCAAGCGCGGCAAGTTGCATGAAATGAACACGCTGCTGCGTGACGGCACCGGCACCAGCTTCCTCAATCCACCCAAGTTGCCCGCCAATATCCGTTACGTCGTAACGCTTGATTCCGACACAAGACTGCCGCACGACCTCATCCGCCGTCTGGTCGGAAAGATGGCGCACCCGCTCAACACGCCACGCTTCGATCCAACCACCGGCCACGTCGTCGAGGGCTATTCTGTCCTACAGCCACGCGTCACCCCATCACTCCCCGTCGGGCGCGACAGCTCGCTGTTCCAACGCATCTACTCCAGCATGGATGGGATTGATCCATATGCCGCCGCAGTCTCAGACGTCTATCAGGATCTGTTTGGCGAAGGCTCGTACGCCGGCAAAGGCATCTACGACGTCGATGCCTTCGAGACAGCACTCGCAGACCGTGTTCCCGAAAATGCGTTACTGAGCCACGATCTGTTTGAAGGCGTGTTCGCCCGCGCCGGTCTCGCGTCAGACATTGAGGTGGTCGAGGAGTTTCCAACCGATTATGCCGTCGCAGCCCAACGCAGCCACCGCTGGGCTCGGGGCGATTGGCAGTTGCTGCCCTGGATCGCAAATCGGGGCCTTGGCCATGGCAACGAAAAGCTGCGGGCGATGCCCATCATCGGGCGATGGAAGATGCTCGACAATTTGCGGCGTTCACTCTCGGCAATCGCAGCCGTCTTGTTGTTGCTGGCAGCTTTTACCATGCCAACGCAAGCAGCTTCGGTATGGATAGGCTTCGTAATACTGACCATCGCATTGCCCACATTGCTGCCGGTCATCGGTGATCTGGTCCCACGCCGCCAATGGATCAGCCTCGCCAGCTACCTCAACGTCCTCCGCTTCGGCTTGCTTCACGCAGCAGAACTCACTGGCCTCAACATCGTCTTCCTGGCCCATCAGGCCTCTTTGATGGCCGATGCAATCCTGCGTACCCTTGTGCGTTTGCTGTTCACACGGCGGCATTTGCTACAATGGGTGTCCGCTGCGGAAACGGCAGAAGGCCCCAGGCTCGGCATCAGCGGCAGCTATCGCTGGATGGCGGTCGCCCCGCTGCTAGGAGCCACAGCGTTGATCATGGCGCTGATCGGGTACCAATGGGTCTGGATGCTCGCACTTCCATTCGCAACCGCCTGGATATTATCACCAGCAGTCGCCCACTGGGCAAGCACCTGGTCGAAACCCCCACGCCGTTTCCGGGCCAGCAAGTCCGACCTGCGAACCCTTCGCGTCACCGCGCGGCGCACGTGGCGCTTCTTCGAAACCTTCGTGACCGCAGACGACAATATGCTGCCGCCAGACAATTTTCAGGAAGACCCAACAGCGGTTCTGGCCCGGCGCACCTCGCCCACCAATATCGGGCTCTATTTGCTGTCAGTCGCCAGCGCGCATGATTTCGGTTGGATCGGGCTCGCCGAAGCCGTCGAACGCCTGGAGGCCACACTGTCCACCGTGGGTGAGATGGCGATGTTCCGGGGTCATCTCTACAATTGGTACGACACCTCAAACCTGCACCCATTGGAGCCACGCTACGTCTCCACCGTGGATAGTGGGAACCTGGCCGGCCACCTGATCGCACTCGCAACCGCCTGCAGGCAATGGCGCGGGGAGCCGTCCGAGACAGTGCAGTGGCGCCAAGGTGTGGTAGACTCAATCGACATCGCCCGCGAAACCGCATCCCTGCCGGGTGCAAACGCAATGGAGGTCTGCCGCCGGTTGGACCGCCTGTCCGAAGCCGTGAGCAGCAACTTCGTAGGCTACCCGCTTGCAGAGGCACTCGCCGGTGCCGCCGCACAGATGAACGCATTGATGCCACTCGCACAGTCAGCAGCCACTTCCATCGGCAACAACACCGGTGCCGATCTTTCGTTCTGGCTGACAGCGGTAAAGCGCAGTCTCGACAGTCACATGCGCGACCTACCTTCAGCGACGATCGCTGCTTTGCAACCACGGCTCGAAGCACTCGAGGCCAAAGCCCGCGGCATGGCCATGGCGATGGAGTTCGGCTTCTTGCGCAACGAGGCGCGCAAGCTGCTGTCGATTGGCTATCTCGTGGCCGACGAGACGCAAGACTCCAACTGCTACGACCTACTTGCCTCTGAAGCGCGGCTGGCCGTCTATCTGGCAATTGCCAAGGGCGATGTTCCGGCGAAAGAATGGTTTCGTCTCGGCCGCGCCGTCACCCCTGTCGGTGATGGGGCCGCCTTGGTGTCATGGTCTGGTTCCATGTTTGAATATTTGATGCCATCACTGGTGATGCGCGCACCAACCGGCAGCCTGATGGCAGACACCAATCGGCGCGTCGTCGAACGCCAAATCGAATTCGGGGCGAAACGTGGGGTGCCTTGGGGCGTATCAGAATCTGCCTACAATGTCCGCGACGTAGACTATACCTACCAATATTCAAATTTTGGCGTTCCAGGCCTCGGCCTCAAGCGCGGGCTCGGCCAGGATGTCGTCGTAGCGCCCTATGCCACAATGCTGGCATCAATGATCGATGCACCAGAAGCCGTAAGCAATCTGGCGGTCCTGCAATCCGCCGGTGGGCGCGGTCGCTACGGATTTTATGAGGCACTCGACTATACGCCTCAGCGCGTGCCCACCGGGCAGCGTATGGCACTCGTCAGAGCCTACATGGCGCATCACCAAGGCATGTCTATCCTGGCCGCCGCCGACACCCTGCTCGGCGGCATCATGCGCGAACGCTTTCACGCCGAGCCGATCATTGCAGCCACTGAACTGCTGCTGCAGGAGCGCGCCCCGCGAGATGGTGGTGTGGCGCGTCCACTGCCAGCGGAGGAAAGCCGCCACTATGGTGACCACCGCCCCTCAGTCCAACCCGGCGGACGCCGCTTCAAGACGGCTCGCCAATCGTCGCCTGCAACGCACCTGCTGTCCAACGGGCGTTACGCGGTCATGCTCAGCACCGCAGGCTCCGGCTACAGTCGCTGGCGGGACATTGCGGTTACGCGGTGGCGCGAAGACTCAACGCTCGATGATTGGGGCTCCTACATCTACCTTCGCGATGTCCAAAGCGGAATGGTATGGTCCGCCGGGCTGCAGCCACTCGGGGTCGAGCCTGACCAATACGAGGTCGAATTCACCGAGCACCGGGCAGAATTCGCCCGGCGAGATGGCAGCATCACCACAACGATGGAAATCTTGATTTCGGGTGAGGATGACGCCGAGGTCCGCCGCATCTCAATCACCAATGCCGGCCCGCATACCCGCCATATCGAACTCACATCGTACTCGGAAGTGGTGCTTGCACCGCCAGCAACCGATCTCGCCCATCCCGCCTTTGCCAAGCTTTTCGTTCAAACCGAATATCTCTCCGAGCCCGGTGCCATCATAGCCACAAGGCGACGCCGCACGCCGGAGGAGCCGGAAATCTGGGCGGCCCACCTTGTCGTGACGGATCAGGCGGTCACTGCCGAAACGGACCGCGCCCGTTTTATCGGTCGCGGCCGGACAAGCAGAAACCCTGCCGCAATGGATGGCGCAACGCGCCTGTCGGGCACGGCCGGCACCGTTCTCGATGCCGTGTTCTCCGTGCGATGCCGCGTCCGTGTTGCCGCAGGGGCCTGTGTCGAGGTTGCATTCTGGACAATGGTGGCACCCACGCGAGAAGCGTTGATCGGCTGCATCGACAAACATCGGGACACCGCAGCATTCGACCGCGCCTCAACACTGGCCTGGACGCGCGCACAGGTGCAGCTTCGCCACCTCGGCATCCGCCCGCGCGAAGCCGACCTGTTTCAGCGCCTTGCGGGACATTTGCTGTTCGCCAATCCGGCGATGCGTCCCTCCTCCGAACGCATCATACAGGGCAGCGGCGCACAATCAGGGATTTGGCCACTCGGCATCTCCGGTGATCTGCCTATCCTGCTGCTCAGCATCAACGACGGCCATGACATCGCACTCATCCGACAGATACTGCTCGCCCACGAGTATTTCCGACTGAAATTACTCGCAGTCGATCTTGTGATTCTGAACGACCATGCCGCCTCATACCTACAAGATCTACAAATCTCACTTGAGGCGATGATTCGCGCGCAATCGCGCACCGGCGGTGGCCCGGGTGCCGTATTTCTCCTGCGGACGGATCTGGTGGCTGAGCCAACGCGCGCCCTGCTCGCATCCGTCGCGCGGATTGTCATGTCCAGCGACAGAGGCGGGCTTGCCGAGCATCTTGACCGCGCCGACGCGCTACGCGCTCGAATGCCCGTGCCAACCAGTTTGCCCCTGATCAGCCCGGCCACCGACGTAACAGCCACGCCAGAGCTTGAATTCGACAATGGCCTTGGTGGCTTCGCGGAAAATGGCCGTGAATACGTTGTGGTGCTGCGCCCCGGCCAGACCACACCCGCACCTTGGATCAACGTGATCGCCAATGCCGGTTTCGGCTTTCAAGCCTCAGCCGAAGGCGGCGGCTACACCTGGGCGGGGAACAGCCGTGAAAACCAACTGACACCATGGTCAAACGATCCTGTCAGTGACCGTCCCGGAGAAGCGTTCTTCTTGCAAGACGCAAACAGCAACGAATTGTGGTGTCCAACCGCCACATTGCGCCGAGACCCTGCCGCCACCTACGTCGCCCGGCACGGCCGTGGCCATAGCCGGTTCGACCGCATTGCCTACGGCATCGAAAGCTCGCTCCTACAATACGTGCCGGTAAGCGATCCCGTGAAAATCTCCCGGCTGCAACTGCGCAATCGCTCCAGCCGCGCACGAACCGTCGTCGTCACCGCCTATGTCGAATGGGTGCTGGGTGCCGCCCGCAGCGTTGCGGTACCTTTCGTCATAACTCAGATGGATGCCGAGACCGATGCCATCTTCGCGCGCAACCCATGGAATGCAGGGGCAAGCAACCACGTGGCCTTTGCCTATCTCGTAGGCCCCCAGTCTGGCAGCACGGCCGATCGCCACGAGTTCATTGGCCGCCTCGGCGCGCTCACCGCGCCATTGGCGCTCACCGACCGGGCGAAGCTGAGCGGGCGAGTGGGTGCCGGGCTCGACCCCTGCGCCGCGATCCAAAGTTTGGTCACTCTGGAACCGGGCGGATACGCCGAGATCGTTTTCTTACTTGGCGGGGCCCACGATGCCGATCATGCCCGAGCGCTGATCAAGCACTATCGCGAGGCAGACCTCGACAGCGTTTTGTCAGACGTGCATCAGCAATGGGACCATACGCTCGGCCATATCCAGGTGAAAACACCTGATCGCAGCATGGACCTGATGCTGAATGGCTGGCTTCTGTACCAAACACTGTCCTGCCGGGTATGGGCTCGCGCGGGTTTCTATCAGGCGAGCGGCGCATTCGGCTTTCGCGATCAGTTGCAGGACGGTATGGCGCTGGTGGCGTCAAACCCAGCCCTTGTCCGCGAACATCTCCTACGGGCAGCAGCGCGGCAATTCACCCAAGGCGACGTGCAGCATTGGTGGTTACCGCAAACCGGCACCGGCGTGCGCACCCACATCTCCGATGACTGCACCTGGCTCGCGTACACGGTCGCGCATTACGTAACGTCCAGCGGTGACGGGACAGTGCTAGAGGAGCAAGTGAGCTTCCTCGAAGCAACCCCACTCGCCGCCGATGAACACGACCGCTTCTTCCTGCCGAACACCGCAGAGACGAAAGCATCACTTTACGACCATTGCGCCCTCGCACTCGATCACAGCCTCGCTGTCGGCGCGCACGGCCTTCCGCTGATGGGTACCGGCGATTGGAATGACGGCATGAGCCGGGTGGGTGCCGAGGGGCACGGTGAAAGCGTCTGGCTCGGCTGGTTCCTGCAAGCAACGTTGCGGATTTTTGCCGACGTCGCCGCTGCACGCCAAGACACGGCACACGCCACCGCATGGCGCACCCACGCGCAATCCTTGGCTGAGGCAGTGGAACGCGCATGGGACGGCGAATGGTATCTGCGTGCATATTTCGACGACGGCACGAAACTCGGTTCGCATGACAGCGTCGAATGCCAGATCGACTCAATCGCGCAGTCCTGGTCTGTGATCTCAAAATCAGCCCCGCCGGAACGTGCAAAGCAGGCGATGAAGTCGCTTTCGGAACGGCTGGTGGACAACCAAAACAGCATCCTGCTCGTGCTAGCCCCACCCTTCGACAAACTTGGCCCTGATCCTGGCTATATCAGTGGCTATCCAAAAGGAGTGCGGGAAAACGGCGGGCAATACACCCACGCGGCACTCTGGGCCGTGATGGCCACCGCAGAGCTCGGCGATGGCGACGAAGCCGTCCGTCTGTTCAACATGCTGAACCCGGTCAACCACACGCGCACAACCGAAGCGGCAACACGCTACAAGGCAGAGCCCTACGTGGTCGCTGCCGACATCTATTCCATGCCGCCACATGCGGGTCGCGCAGGATGGTCCTGGTATACCGGTTCCGCCGGCTGGATGCAGCGCGTCGGCGTAGAAAGCATTCTCGGCGTGGTGATCCAAGATGGCGCTCTGACATTAGCGCCATGCATCTCAAGTGAGTGGTCAGGCTTTGAGGCAACCATCAAATGGCGCTCATCAAGCTACTTTATTACCGTCGAAAACCCGTCGCGGGTCTGCGGGCATATTGTGACCCTCACCCTCGATGGTCACGACATGCCCACAGATCAGGCAATCATCCTATCCGACGACGGAGCGACCCATCACGTCACCGCTCAGCTTGCCCAGAGAGGCGCGCTTACGCCTTGACCAACTTGCACCCGCCCTCTGCCAACGGCCGCGCCGCCTGCTGTGCGCCGATCTGGAGTTCAATCGAGCAGTAATCAAACGGATCATGCGACTGCTCAGGCGATTTGACCTTGAGCAGCAGCATGTCCCGCATTGCCTGACCGTCCAGCCGGATGTTGCCTACGCCAAACAACGCGTCATGGGTCGGCATTGCCTTCATTTGCAGCACGGCGGCCCGGCCATCCGCCTTTGCCTTCTCCACCCCCATCGCCGCTGCCGCCTTAAGGTAATGCAACGCACCGGAGTAGGCGTTGGCAAAATTCTTGTTTGGCCGTTGGTTCGGCACAAGCTTGACGAGCCGGTCTGAGAACCCCCGCGTGCCCGCATTCTTGTCCCAATAGAACGGTGCGGAGAAGTAAATGCCCTGCGCCGCCTTCAACCCCAACGCCTTGATGGCTGGCTCGGCCATAAACGGAATGGCGAGCTTCATGCCACCACTCAGCAGCCCAAACTCCGCCGCCTGCTTTACGCTTGTGATCGTCTCGTCGCCGGCATTGGCAAGGCACAGCACCTTCGCCCCACTGTTTTGTGCCTGCAGCAGATAGCTTGAGAAATCCGTTGTGCCGGGGAACGCATAAGCCACCGTGCCCACCACCTTGCCACCTGCTTCAACAACGGCACGGCTGGCATCACTCACCATCGATTTACCAAGTTCATAGTTTGGCAAGATGAAGAACCAGCTATCGCCACCCTGCTGCACAATGGTTTTCACCAGCGACGCTGCTAACGCATAGGTGTCAGATGCAAACTGAATATGGTTCGGTCCACAACCACCGCGCGTCAATTCAGAGGTGGCTGCCGACGTGATCAGCCCGACTTTGTTCTTTTCCTCAAGCACGCGCCCAGCCGCGAGTGCGAGAGCGGACATTGGGAAATCCAGCACCGCATCCACGCCGTCATTATCGAGCCATCCGCGCATAATGCTAAGTCCGGTATCCGGTTTGAGGCTGAAATCGGCATATGTCAGCTCAACCGGAATCTCCGGATGCAACTTGCCGAAATCCTCAATCGCCAGCTTGATCGAGCCAATGCTGCCTTGCCCGGTAAGATCCGCATAGGGACCATTGAGATCCGTCAGGCATCCAAGCTTGAGCCCCGGCGACGCTGCACGCGCACTGCGGATGAATGGCGCCGCAAGCATCCCTGTCGCCACGCCAGCAGCCAGAAAAGCTCTCCGCGAATGGATCGGCATCATATTCTTCTCCCGGACGTTCCACCTTGCTTTGGTAGATATTATTGGTAGGATTATTATACCGGCTAGTATGAACGCCGATGGCTGGGAAACGCAAGTGCAAACGCAAGCTCAAATCGGCACAACGTCGAACGAACTTAACGCCGATGCTGTTACCGCGCTGTTGCAACCACGCTCGGTGACAATCATCGGCGCATCGGAGCGCTCCCGCTGGTCCCGCACCGCTTTCGATAACATGACCGGCTGCGGTTTCCAGGGCGAGTTGCATCTCGTCAATCGCAGTGGCGGCATGGTGCATGACAGGCCCGCCGCAACGAGTTGCGAAGCACTCGGCGAAAGCTGTGACCTCGGCATCATCATGGTGCCCGCCGCCGGCACGGATGATGCCCTGCGCGACCTCGCCGCCGCGGGAGGACGCTCTGCCATCATGCTCATGTCTGGCTTCGCCGAAACCGGTGCTGAAGGCGCAGCAAGGCAAGCCGAACTGGCCACCCTAGATCGGAAGAGCGTCGTGTAG
>CAIJTR010000047.1 GCA_903823665.1 uncultured Rhodospirillales bacterium | reverse complement strand
CTGTGCCTGACGCCGTACGAGCGCACCGCCGGCCGCCTTTCCGTCGTTTGGGGCGTGCACGCCCTGCAGACCACGCTCGCCCCCGACGTCACCACCATGACTACGGATACTGGTGCCCGCGCTTCAATCTCGTCAGCTACCGTTCTGAATATTGCTGGGAACCGGCGCACGCCTCGCGCTGTGATGAATGTGTGGCGGACCTGGGCACCTCGATTGGCGATTTTGTATCCGTGGCCAAGCATCGCGCTCAATCCGCCGACCTCCTGGCCCGAGCGCGCATTGTTGTTGTGTCCTCAGAAGACGCACAAGGCCGCATGGTACGGCATTTCCCTGGTCTGCGCACCGTTCGCCGGGCGTGGTCGGATGACACGATGCGCACTTATCGTGGCCCCGTGACGCCACATCAACCCATCCACCAAGTTATCGTCGTCGGTGCGATTGGGCCGGGGAAGGGCTACGAGGTGCTGTTGGCCTGCGCTCGTGATGCCGCCGAACGTGATCTGCCGATCTATTTCAATATCGTGAGCTTCACCACCGATGACCGCACATTGCTGGAAACCGGCCGGGCGGTGATCACCGGGCTTTATGAGGAGGTAGAGTGTCAGAGTGTGTTAAAGACTATTGGTCGCGGGCTCGGATTCCTTTCCTCCGTCTGGCCGGAGACATGGTGCTACGCATTGTCAGCCCTATTTGAGGCAGATCTTGATGTTCTAGCGTTCAACATTGGCACGCAGGCGGAGCTTATTTCCAAAACCAAGCGTGGCTTTCTCGTCCCGCTGGGTAGGTCGCCCGCCGCTATCAACGAAGCCATTCTTGGCTAATTTGCCCAAGCCTGGACATGACCTTAAGCTTCCCTCGGCGCAATATGATTAGCTGTGATGATTTATAAAAAATGGCACTGACAACTGAAGCAATCGCCCAGGGCCTTGGGACGAAAAAGACCAGGATCAATTCCACGGCAACGTTTCTCGTCTTCAAGCCTAGTCTTTATACCGCAACGTTCAGCGCCACATCCTCCGGCGGTTCCGATCTCGGCCTACGACTGCCTTGCGCGCGACTGGAAGCAGTGCCGATGCAGGGTGGCGGTCAGGCATTCGTCACAACACTACCGCTGGGTGACTGGATGTCTACTGAGACCAGCGCTGCCCACGTGCTCGTGGTCGGCGGCAGGGCAGGGGCGCTGCTGACGATTTATCGTCCGTCCGATGTGGTAGACATGCCTTCCATCGAGTTCCGTTCGGTCCTGAAAACTGGGGATGCGGTTGCATCTGCACCGCCGCCAAGCTCGTCCGGACCGTGCGCAGCGGAGGATCCAGGAGTAGATATCCGTCTTTCCGTCAATCCGCAGGATGCTGGTGAAACCTTGGCCTCCAATGGCAATTGGTCGGCAGTGCGCGATTAGAAGGACTGTATTGAGGGTTTCAGGATTATGGCCCTTGTCGAGAGCAGCCCTGCCTCGTTCGAATATCAGGGCGTGATGGGGTGCGACTGGCACACCCAGTGGTTCAAACCGGGCGAATATTGCGGTAGCCCGGGGGCTGCAACTTCCAATGCTCGGGTTTCGCATCCGTGTGCCAGCTGAGCTGGAAAGGACCTATGCCGTGAAATATTGGGGCCTGCTTGACGGTGGAGAGAGAGTGTGGGACCGTTGACCTAGGGTGGCTTCTGCCAGTCGCACGACAAGCCGCTGACATCCATGAAGGTCGATTTCCGCCGCATGGCGGAACATGTGCAGATACCGGCATCAGCACCGGCACTGGCCTCAGCAAAGGCCAAAAGCCCAGCCCGCGCCACCAAACCCAAGTCAGCCTGAAGCCTTTCTCCTGGCGCTGTGCACAAAGTCTTTACAAATCACTATAGTGTAATTTTGCAACACATTGAAATTGTGATGGATGCAGTCACGCAAAAGTGCTTGCACCGAGTCGCCTGGCATGATTCATACTGTAGACCAGTGACACCCAAGGCCGACCTTCATGGACAGGGCTTTACCGCTTTACAACCAACTCACCCCCAGTTTGGGCGCGCCGATCTTTTCATTTGCTGACTGGCGCGATGCGCTGTCGGGAAATTGCAGCATGGTTTCTGTGGAACCCGTGGTTCCACAACTCGTCCTGTGTGAGCTTCCGCCAGCCATGCCGTCGCTGGCATCTGCGGCTGAGGTTCCTGCGTTGTCGTTCTGGGCCGGTCCGCCGGAGCCGCGGCGGCTTTCTGGGCTCTCCCTTCGCGTTGGCAAGTTCGTTGCCCGCACGCAGGCCAAACAGACATTTGCAGGCATCGCCGTGCTGGTGATGCTTCTGATCTGGGCGATCTGACAAGCTTATAGACGCGCGCGGTTTGGTTTAAATCGGCCCACTGCCGCGCATGTACTTCTTGGAGATGATGGCGGTGCGTCGGCCAAACTCTACACTGCCCACTATGGCATGATGCGAATTGATGAACAGATCATAGGCCATCTCGGTGCTCATAGATTGTTCACCGCACACCAGCCGAGATAGTTTGACCAGGTAATCGAACGTGCTGATCGAAGAAAACCCCTCGAACGGGGCCTGTTTCAAATGCGCCTCAAAGCTAGTATCAAGATCTTCCATGATAAAGAAGCCGCCCGGCACGATAAGCGGAAACATAAACTGCAGCGTGGTGATCTGGTTGTCCCGCCGATGTGGATTGAAATGTTGCCGCCAGCTTATTGCAGGTACTTGATGTCGATATCGAGGCCCACGATATGGGCCTTGGGAAAATAATCTAACCAGGTTTCCATTGAGCCACCCTTGAGAACCCCAATCTCAATCAGTGTGAAGGTCTGATCACGCAAATGCTGCAACCGTCATTCATAAAAATTCAAAAAATCATGGATGGCCGAGGATTTGTCAGTGCCATACCGAAGACCAATCTCGTTGAGCGAGTTCACCGCAGCACTGCCCCTTTTATTCGATAAAACTGAGAGGCGATAAGTCTTTCAAAACCACAATCAGCTTCTTCGTTATCTCAAGTCGGAATGGCGCTATCGCCCGCCCCAAGTGCCCGCTGCATGTAAACTGTATCCAGCCAGCGGCCGAATTTCAGCCCGGTTGCGTGAAGCAAGCCGACTTGGCGAAAGCCCAGACTAGTATGCACCCCGATTGATCCCACATTTTCTGAATCGCCAATCACCGCGATCATCTGGCGAAAGCCCGCATCAGTCGCCGCCTCCAGCAGCGCCTTGACCATAGACTTTCCTACGCCCTGGCCGCGCACGTCATCACGGATATAGATGCTGTCTTCCGCCGTGTATCGATAGGCGGATCGATCACGTATCTGTTGGTAATAGCCATATCCCGCAACGCCTGTTGCGTCTGCGGTGACAAGCCACGCCCAGCCCTTGCTGGTCACGTTCTGCCAACGCTGGATCATCTCCTCCACGCTCGGCGGGATTTCCTCGAACGTGCCCGTGCCGTGCAGCACATGGTGGGCATAGATCGCTTGGATTTCTGCGATGTCGGCCATCTCGGCTGGGCGAATTTGCATGGATATTCATCTTTACGTGTCACACCTGCGTTAGCCTGTCGTCTGCTGCGCGATTTGAAAAGCCCATACGCAGGTTTTGCTGACGTTAGCCTTGCAGTTCGTGCTAGGCGACAAATCGGACCGTAAATGTTAGGTCCATACGGCGGTGTCGCGTTGCAACGCATGATGATCAGTGTTCTGGCATTTGGCCGGACCTGCATCGGGGGATTAGAGGATGGATTCGATCGACGGGAAGTTCCAAGGCTCTGAGCCTTCGCCTCGCACGCCATATGGTGGCGGTGACGGCACGCCGCGCACACCGCTCGACATTCGCATCATGGCCGTCCTCGCTGCCGCCCGCTTCCATGGCTTTGAGCTTGATCGCGACGACATGCGCGTCGCCAAGGGCGAAAGCCCGCCTCCAGCCGCTTTTGTGCGCTGGCTGCAAAACGCCGGGCTCTGGGCCCGCGCCACCCAAATGAAATGGCGTCAGCTTGTCTCCATGAGCGACAGTCGCCCCGTGGTGCTGTTTCTCAAGGACGGCTCGGCCGCCGTCATGGTCCGCGCCGATGCGTCGCGAAATCTCGTCTGGCTGAAAGACCCGTCCTCCTCCTTCGATTCCGATCCCGTGGCAGTCGACGAGTTGCGCCTGTCGCAGGCCTGGGCCGGCACCGTGCTGCTACTCCGCCCTGAGCGGGGCCTTGCCCAGGAAGATCAGCCGTTCAACGTGCAGTGGGTCATCAACCTTGTGTTGATGGAAAAGAAGCTGCTGCGTGACATCATCATCGGCTCTGTCACTTTGGCCGTGCTGACCATCTTCCCGCCGCTCATTATCATGACGGTTGTGGATCGCGTGGTCACCCACCGCAGCTGGTCCACGCTTACAATGGTCGCGGGCCTGCTTGTCGCCGCCACCTTCTACGAAATGGTCATCAGCTGGTGCCGCAGGATGCAGATCCTGTTTGTCGCAACCAGGCTCGATGCCAAGCTGGGTCTTTATACATTCCGACGGCTGCTCGGTCTGCCTATTGACTTCTTCGAGCGCATGCCTGCCGGTCAGATCATGCATGCGCTGAATGAGACCAGCAAAATCAAGCAGTTCCTGACTGGTCGTATGCTGTCCACTGCGCTGGACTTCATCACTCTGCTGATCATCATACCCGTGCTGTTTATCCTCAACCCGATGCTGACCTGGGTAATCATTGCATGTTCTGCCTGCATCCTGATGATCATTCTTGCGTTCATGCCGCCCTATCGTCGCCTCTACCGCAAATATATCGAGGCCGAGATCGCCAAGGGCGTGACGCTGGTCGAGACCATTCACGGCATTCGTACCGTGAAGTCGCTTGCCATGGAGCAGACCCAGAAGGACGAGTGGGACAAGCGCACGGCCGCCGCCGGTGAGGCCAATCTTGCAGCCCAGAAGCTGGCGAACTGGCCGGCCACGCTGGTCGCCCCATTTGAAGCGGTGATGACGCGCTTCGTCATTCTCATCGGGGCCGCAATGATCCTGAGTGATGGCACCGGCAGTGTTGGTACCCTGTTCGCGTTTATGATGCTGTCCGGCCGCGTCGCGCAGCCGCTCGTCTCGCTCTCCAAGCTTATCGAGGATCTGGAAGAGCAGCGCACCGCCGTCGGTTACGCCGCTTCCATCCTGAACAGCCGCCCCGAGACCACCAACCCAAGTGCCGGCTTGCGCCCACGTTTCGACGGTGCGGTCAGCTTCAACAAGGTTGAGTTCACGTACCCCGGCAGCCGCACCAAGGCGCTTGATGGTGTGTCATTCGACATTCCGCCGGGCACCATGCTTGGCCTGGTCGGTCGGTCCGGTTCAGGCAAATCCACGATCACGCGGCTGCTGCAGGGCATCAACCGCGACTATGAGGGCTTCGTCAAAATCGATGGGATGGATCTGCGCGAGATCAACCTCACCCATCTCCGCCGCAGCTTTGGCGTGGTGCTGCAGGACAACTTCCTTTTCCGCGGCACGATCCGGGAGAACATTCTGGGCGGTCGCCCTGGGTTGACATTGACGGACGCCGTTCGCGCAGCGCGTCTCGCGGGGGCTGAGGAGTTTATTGAGCGTATGCCGATGGGCTACGAGACCTTCATTGAGGAAGGCTCGCCCAACCTGTCCGGCGGCCAGCGCCAGCGTCTCGCCATTGCGCGTGCGCTCATCCACGACCCACGCATCCTCATCCTTGACGAGGCTACCTCGGCGCTCGACCCAGAGAGCGAGGCGCTGGTCAATGCCAACATCAAGCGCATCGCCCATGGCCGTACCATGGTCATCGTCTCCCACCGCCTATCGTCGATCATGGATTGCCACCAAATCATGGTCATGGATCGCGGGAAGGTGGTCGATATCGGCACCCATGACGAACTGGTTGAACGCTGCGCTATCTATCGCCATCTCTGGATGCAGCAAAACCGCCATATCGATGCGGCACTGGAGCGCAATGCTGCTGCTGCGGCCTTGATGCAGGGGAACTGATTGATGGCACAGGAAATTGGTCGGGTCAGTGGCCGTGCGGTCGCCGCACAGAATGAAATGGCGGCAAACCGCGCGTTGCTGGAATTCCAGTCGCCTACCATAGCACTGGTCTCAAAGCCCGTTCCTACCCTCGCGTTCCACCTCACCTGGATACTTGCAAGCGCACTTGCCGTGTTTCTCGTCATTGCCGGCACCGTGCCAATTGACCGCGTGGTCTCCGCCACTGGACGTGTTGTGTCGCAGTCGCCGAACATGCTTATCCAGCCACTCGAGACCTCCATCGTTCGCTCGGTGGACGTCAAGGTTGGCCAGCAGGTTCGCAAGGGGGAGTTGCTCGCGCGCCTCGACCCAACGTTCGCCGGTGCTGATTTGGAAGGCTTGAAAACCCAAACGGACAGCCTGCATGCTGAGGTCAATCGGCTCACGGCTGAGGGTAGCGGTACAAATTACGTGAGCGACGGCAGCAGCGCCAGCCAACTGCAGGCTGCGATCTTCAAGCAACGGCAGGCAGAGCGCGGGTTCCGTGTGGAGACCTATCGACAGAAAATCAGCTCGTTGGCTTCAACCATGGCCAAGGCGCAGGGTGAAATCGTCAACTATGGCGAACAGCTCCGCATCGCGCAGGATATGCTGGCCGCACGTCAGCGTCTGGAGCGTGAAGGCGTCGGCAGCAAATTCAACACCCAGCAGGCGCTCAGCCAGGCCACCGAAGAACGCCGCGCGCTGAATTCCGCAATCGCCACTGCAGCCTCCTCCAAGCAGGACATGGAAGCGCTGGTCGCTGAGCGTGACGGATACGTGCAGCAGGTTCGTGGCGAAACCTCACAGCAGCTGAACGAGGCGCAGCGTAAGCTGGCCGATGCGACCGACCAGCTCGCCAAGGCGCAGCGCCGGCATGATCTGGTTGAGATGCGTGCCGATCAGGATGGTGTGGTGCTCGCCATCGCCAAGGTTTCGCCCGGCTCTGTGCTGAGCGTCGCCGAGCCGTTCATCACGCTGGTGCCGGATGATGCCACCATGGAAATCGACGCCGCGATCCCGTCCTCTGACGTGGGCTTCGTCCGTGTTGGCGATGATGTGACAATAAAGTTCGACGCCTATCGCTTTTTCGAGCACGGCTATGCCGAGGGTCATGTCCGCGTGGTCTCGCCTGACAGCCAGACCACGCCGACCGATGGGCCGGACAAGCCGCGCATTGACTCTGCGCCGCTCGGAAACGCCCTCTATCGCGTGAAAATATCGATCGACAATATGAAGATGACCAATCTTCCAAAGGATTTCCGCTTGCAGCCCGGACTTGGCATTGATGCGGACGTCAAGGTTGGCCAGCGCACCATGCTCAGCTATTTGCTTTCGCGCTTTATTCCAGCATTCACCGAGGGGATGCGTGAGCCTTGATGCTGGGTACGGGCGTGTGGACGGTCAAGCTTTCGCAAACGGTCTGATCTGTGGGATTGTGAGCGATGGGATTGTTTAGCAGCCTTATCGGCCTGTTCGGTTCAGCCCGCGGTGAGTTACGACGAGCACTTGCGTTGGTTGAGGCTGACAAGCGACCGCAGGCCTTCAAGAAGCTCAGCCGCGCCGCTCGTGCTGGTCTGGCCGAGGCAGAGTATCATATCGCCCGAAGCTATCTGGAAGGCTCTGGTGTGCCACCCAGCCAGATGGAAGGCCTCCGCTGGCTTGAGCGAGCGGCTGCGCAGGATTTCGTTCACGCTCAGTCGTTGCTTGCCGCATTCTACGTGCAGGGTGCGCCGGTAGCTGGGCCGGATGCCGCACCCGGCACTTCGGTCGGCAAACTTGGCAATACCGTCGCCGCTTCGCTGTTCAGCCAGGCTGGTGAGGCAACTGCACCCGATTTTACCAAGGCGGCAAAGTGGGCCCGTAAGGCGGCCGACGCTGGATCGGCAGAATCGCAGGCACTGCTTGCCTATATACTAATCAGCGGGCCGGAAGAACTGCGAGACGTGCCGGAGGCTGAGCGCCTTTATGCAAAGTCAGCGGCGGCCAAATGCGCCCAGGGCCAACTTGGTTACGGAATGTGCCTTCTGCGCGCTGCGAAAGCGCCAGAGGATTTTGTGAGAGCCGCCGCCGAGATCCGTCCAGCTGCCGAAGCAGGCCTTGGCACGGCGCAATACCTGATGGGCACGATGATTGCCCAAGGGCAGGCGGGCCTATATTCCGCGTCGCCTCCGCCAAAAGACAAGGCCGCGGAAGTTACAAAAACAGACGAAGACCCGATGGCGGCTTCCACTGAGTGGTATCGCCTCGCTGCCGAGCAGGGCGTCCGGACGGCTCAGTTCCGCTACGGCTTGGCGCTGATGAATGGCTCAGGCGTAGAGAAGGATGAGGTGATCGCCGAATCCTGGCTGCGTCGCGCGGCCATGCAGGGTGATCCGGACGCAGCGGCCACCGTCGGCCAGCTTTACGCTCGAAACGGTGCGCTTCCCGCCAACATGGCAGAGGCCGCCTTGTGGCTGCGCCGCGCTGCCGAAACCGGCCATGTCGCCGCCGCTCGCGCGCTGGGGGCCATGCATATGACTGGCAACGGCGTGGTCAAAGATCCCTTGGAGGCAGCGAATTGGTTCCGTCTCTCCGCCCAGGCCGGTGACGTGCAATCGCGCTACGACCTTGCGAACCTTGTGTTGCAGGGAAAAGCCTCGCCTGCAGATAGCGCCGACACCGCTTCCTGGTTCAAAGCCGAAGGCGAAAAGGGCGACATGGTCTCAGTCTTCAACTACGGCGTCTGCCTCGCGGAGGGGTTGGGCGTTCAGAAGGACGAGTTCGAAGCAGCACGATGGCTCCGTCGCGCTGCCGATCATGTGGTCAATGCGCAATACTGGTATGGACGCTTGCTGCTAGAAGGCCGTGGTGTGCCGGAAAATGCCGAGGAGGCTCGTGCCTGGATAAGCCGTGCCGCAGAATCGGGCGTGACGGACGCCCAGGTCGCTCTAGCCGAAATGTTCGTCAACGGCCGTGGTGGCCCGCGTGACCACCAGGGTGCGCTTTCACTGTTCCGCCGTGCCGCAAAGGCCGATCACGTTGGTGCTATGTATGCGCTCGGCGCTATGTTTGGCGGCGGCCATGAGGTGATGTGGGACCGTGCAGCTGCTGAAACCTGGTTCCAGGCCGCTGCTGAGCGGGGTCATCCACATGCTTCGATGATGCTAGGCCGCTATCTTGCGCGCGGTCTTGGCGGTCATCGTGACCGTGTGGCCGCCCGTGCCTGGTTTGAACGTGCGCTGGCGGGCGGTATCACTGACGCGCAGGTCGAGATGGACAGCATTCCTGCTCCTTCTTTTATGCCCGAGCCTGCCTGACCGGTGCCGAGTGCCGCTGGATAATGTCGCAACAGGCCGACACGCCCCGCACGCTGGCTGATACGATCACCGCGCAGGCGCTGGACGCCACTGGTCGTGGCCACGCTGCACTAGCCGTGGGTGACATCCACGCCGCCCGCGCCTGGTTCGAGCGGGCTTTGCGCCTCGTTCCATCCGATCCATCGGTGATGCTCGCCCTTGCGGGTCTGCGCCTCCGCCTGGGCGACCCCACAGCCCTCTCGCTCTATCGGCGCGCCACCCAGATCGTGGACACCGTCGAGTTATGGCTCGGCCTGTCGGCAAGTGCTCTGCAAGCCGATGACCTCAAAAGCGCCCGCGCTGCACTGGAATATTTGCTTGGCCATCATGTGCTTCCAGCGGAAACGGGAACGATAGAGCGACTGGTAGCAGCAGCGGACCCAGACGGCCCAGGCTGGTGCGGCGTCACTGAGCAGGGCGACACGCTAAGTTGGCTCGCCAGCGCAAAGCGTCCCCGCGTGACACTGGACGGCAAACCAATGGCCACCACTGAACTCCCGGCCATCGGTAACAGACTGGAAATCTTCACCGCAGGGAAACCATTGCTCGGCAGTCCCATCGAACTCTCCACACTCCGCCGCGTCGAAGGCTATGCTGGCACAGAAAACGGAGATATTTTCGGCTGGGCTTGGCTGCCCTACCATGCAGAGGCCGAGCCCTGGATTACGATCACCGCCCGTATCGCCGGCAAAACCCTGCGCTTGCAGGCGACGGACGCCACTATAGCCGCGCCCCGTTCTCTCACCCGTCCACGCGGCTTCCACGTGCCTGCAGCGTCTCTGAGCGGCATGGCAGGCCTGCTCGATATCATTGGCCCCGATGGCCGCCCGCTCACCGGCAGCCCTGTCGATCCGGGTGCCGTTCAACGAGCCGCTGCCGAGATGGCGAGGCTGGCCAGCCTCGAATGCCCAGCGACGGGCAAGATCTTGCCCTATTCGCATCCAACCGATCTATCTGCTCCCGCCGTATTGACCGGCCCGCCCGCTGCCTCCGCGTGTGATCCGGCGCGCCCGGTCTGCGTCGTTATACCTGTTTACGCCGGTCACGCGCTCACCGTGGCCTGCCTCGCCAGTGTGCTTACCTCTATCCCCGGGGACACACGCGTGATCGTTGTGGATGACGCAACGCCCGAGCCGAAGCTTGCCGCCCATCTCGACACGCTAGCTGCATCAGGCCGGATCGAGCTGCTGCGCAATGCCGCCAACCAGGGCTTCCCCGCCGCCGCCAACGCGGGGATGCGGGAGGCGTTCGCTATCGATCCGCCACACGACGTGCTGCTGCTGAACAGCGACACGCTCATGCCCAACGGCTCGGGTGCTTCCTGGCTCACCCGATTACACGATGCCGCACATGCCGCCACAGATATTGGAACCGTTGCCCCACTCTCAAACGACGCCACCATCCTCAGCTACCCCCGCCGTGACGCTACCAACCCCATTCCCGACGCGTGCGCCCTCAACCGTCTCGACGCACTGGCCCGCGTTACCAACGGCACCGCCACGGTGGAAATCCCTACCTCCGTTGGCTTCTGCATGTATGTTAAGCGCGAATGCGCCGAAGCCACCGGCCTGTTCCGCCCCAGCCTGTTCGCCCAGGGCTATGGCGAGGAAAACGACTTCTGCATCCGAGCCCGCCATCTCGGCTGGAGGCATGTGGCCGCCCCCGGCGTCTTCGTTGCCCATGCTGGCGGCACCTCTTTTGGGTCGGCTCGCGCCGGACTGATGCAGCGCAACCTCGCTGTCATCGAACGCCTGCACCCGGGCTACCAGCAGCTCATCCAGTCCTACACCGGCACCATCCCCGCCCAAGACGCCCTCGCCCCCGCGCGCCGTGGAATGGACGAGCAACTTTGGACCGCCGCCCGCAAGCCTCACTCTGTCATCCTCATCAGCCATGACAGCGCAGGCGGGGTCGAACGTGTGCTGCGTTCACGTATCGTCGATATCGAGGCAGAAGGCGGCCGCGCCATCATTCTCCGTCCCGTGCATGATCCAGACAGCGCCGGCGGTTTCATGCCAGGCCTCTGCCGCATCGGGCTTGAGGAGGAGCCAAACTGCGCCAATCTTGTCTATAGACTGCCGGACGAACTCCCCGCCCTGACCCGCCTGCTCCGCCGTCAAAAACCCGCGCTGTTCGAACTCCACCATCGCCTCGGCCACCATCCGTCCGTTATGCAACTGGCGAAAATGCTTAGCCTGCCCACTGCTTTTCACATGCACGACTACGCCGCCTACTGCCCACGCGTCACACTGTTCGGACGTGAGAATCGCTATTGCGGCGAACCGGCAGAACTCGCCGCCTGTGAAGCTTGCATCACCGACCTCGGCAACCGCACCGGCGAGAAAATCGGCGTCGCCGAACTCCGCGCGCGCTCCGCTGTTGAACTTGCCTCTGCCCAAAGCGTCATCGTGCCGTCAAGCGACATGGCCCGACGCGTCGCCCGCCACTTTCCCGGTATCCACCCAGTACCGGTGCCACAAGAGAACGATGCTGCCAGCCCGGTGCCGCCACCCATACCGCCCGGCTTGCCGCGCCGTGTCTGCGTCATCGGTGCCATCAGCATCGAGAAAGGCTATGAAGTGCTGCTTGCCTGCGCACGAGATGCCGCCGCGCGCAACTTGCCGCTCTCGTTCATCCTTGCCGGGCACAGCACCGACGACGAACGCCTGTTCGGCACCGGCCGCGTCTTTGTCACCGGTCGCTACGCCGAGAACGAAGCAGAACGGCTGATCCGGGACCAATCTGCTCACGTTGCTTTCTTGCCCAGCATCGTGCCGGAAACCTGGGGCTTCAGCCTCGGTCTCGCCTGGCGCGCCGGACTGCGTGCCTGCGTGTTCGACATCGGTGCCATGGCTGCCCGCGTCCGCACCACCGGCCACGGCCTCGTCATGCCGCTTGGACTGCCGCCAGCTAGCATCAACCAAGTGTTGCTGACCACGTACGCACGCACCGAACCTGCGACATCCCCTGTCTTGCAGCATCAGGGTAGAACCGCCTAAGCACTGTGCCGATTGGCTGATCCGTCTATCCAAACGCGAGAGAGTGCATGTCCGACCAAACGAGCGCACCATCCGAGACCACCGCCCTGCCTGGTTCCAAGCCCGAGGCTACGCAATCGGCCGCCGCTGGGGAGAGCCGGGTCAGCGAACTCAAATCCACCGCCAGCATGATGCGGCTTGATGCAGGGCTATACTGCGTCCTTGTCGCGCCATCCCCCGCGGCGGACGTGATGACCGGCCTGCCCGGCGTGCGCATCACCGCGGCCCCTGGTCCCGCTGGGCGTCCGGAAGCGGTTGAGGTTCGCACCATTGCGGCCGATGGCTGGCTTAGCGGTTTCGGTGACGCGGCTCTCGTTCGCGTGTCAGGCGGCCCCGCATTTGTGATGGTCACGATCTATCAGGACCCAGCCACAACCGGTGAGACTGCCCCCAATTTGCAGGTTCTGCCCCTCATTAACGGCCCAACCGGTGCCCCTCGCCATTTTCTCACTGGTCCCGGTGGCGGACAGTTGCCCGCCCCAGGCTTTGTCGGCCCGCGCGTGCCGCGTGACGTGGTGGCGCATGTGCAAACACGCGGTGATGTTGGTGTGATGTTCGGCGAATGGCTGGGGGATATCGGCAGCGGCAAGTGGATCGAGGGATTTGTAATCTCCCCCACCAACGGAATTGACGCCGCTGACATCGAATACCAGGCAGTTCTCGGCCGCGGCTGGCTGAGCCCTTGGGTTGAGGGTGGCCAGTTCTGCGGTAGCCGCGGCATGGCGCTGCCCATTCTCGGCCTGCGCGCGCGGCTGCGCGGTGAGGCTTTCGAGAATTTTGAACTGCGCTATTCGGCCAGCTTTGTCGATGGCAGCATGTTTGGTCCGGTCGAAGCCGGTGAGGCCTGCGAGTCCGAGAGCCTGGCCGCCGTCGAGGCAATCCGCATTGAACTGGCACCGAAGGGCACGCTCGCCTCGAATCCCGCCGCCTGAGGGGTTCGCTCTGCGTGAAGTATCTGTTCGTCCATCAGAATTTTCCGGGTCAGTATCTGCACATCGTCCGCCATTTGCAGGCGGACCGTAACAACGACGTGGTGTTCATCACCGAGCCGAACAACAACCTCATCAACGGCGTCCGCCGCGTCGTCTACGAAACCGGCCGCAAGGTCCGCACCGACATCCACCCGGACGCGCGGGACCACGAACTGGCCGCCCATCGCGCGGCCAAGGTGGCGGATGCCGCGCGTCAGCTGAAAAGCCTGGGCTATGTGCCTGATGTCATTGTCGGCCACCACGGTTGGGGTGAGATGCTCAACCTCGTCGATGTCTGGCCAGGCGTGCCCATGCTCGGCTATTTTGAGTTCTACTATCACACCGTCGGCTACGACGTGGATTTCGACCCAGAATTCCCGATGGCCGCGAATTTCCAGCCGGGTGTGCGCGCGCTCAACACGCTCAACCTGCTGGCCTTGGCGCTTGAGCAGCACGGCCAGTCCCCCACACTGTTCCAGCTCCACGCCTATCCCGATTGGGCGCAGCGCCAGATCAAGCTGCTGCCCGAAGGCGTCAGGCTCGATCTGTGCAAGCCCGACCCGAAGTCGGGCGACAAGCGCCTGTCCGTCGGCGATTTTCACATCGAGCCGTCTGATAAGCTCATCACCTTCGTCTCGCGCAATCTGGAACCCTATCGCGGCTTCCACACGCTGATGCGCGCGCTGCCCAAAATCATGCGGGAGCGGGCGGACGTGAAGGTGGTCATGCTCGGCGGCGACGATGTCAGCTACGGCGCGCGTCTGGCCAACAACACATGGAAGAAGTTCTTCACCGACCAGCTGCGCGGCCAGTATGACGAAAGCCGCGTGCTCATGCCCGGCCAGGTCGATTACGACCTCTACCTCAAGCTCCTGCAGCGCTCCAACGCACACGTTTATCTGACCTACCCGTTCGTCGCCTCCTGGTCCCTGCGCGAGGCGCTGGCCTGTGGCTGTCCGGTGATCGGCGGCGATGTCGAGCCGGTGGCGGAGTTCATCACCGAGGGCAAAAACGGCCTGCTCACCCCGGTGCTCGACCCAGCCCGCCTCGCCGAACGCGTGCTCGATCTGCTGGAACACCCGCGGCTTTCGGCCAAAATCCGAAAGGGCGCGCGTCGCTACGCCGAGGAGCATCTGTCGATGGAGAATTATCTCAGCGCGTTTGACGCCCGTATCGCCGAGATCACCGGGTTGTAACAGTACTCCTTCCGAGGAAGATCCAGATGCCTAGCTCCCCTTAGTCTCCCGGAGTAATATGATGGTTTGGCGTTTGGGTGCGAAGAATCCGTTATTGCGGCGAATGGTAGCGGCGAAATTGCTCGATGGAGACGTATCTAAGGTCGAATTGGCCGATATGACGCCAGATGATGGGCTCTGGCCCGAGCCGGGCCTGTCAGGTTCATGGGGGCTGGGCAGACCGTTGCGCACTGACCACATGCCCACCCGCATTGAATGGCGTGACCACGCCAAACTGCCTGACGTAGAGAGGGTCAGCGGCGCGTTGGTGATATGTGACCGACTGAAGGAGATCGTTGAGCAATTCGAGCCCGGCATGCATCAGTTTCTGCCGATTGAATATGTCGACAAAAATGGCAACCTTATTGGGCAGCGGTGGTTCTTCGTCCCTTGTGTCCGGCTCGATAGTCTTGACCGGCAGCATACAACGATGGTGTTGACGAAGAAACATTCATGGCGTGCTGCAGACGAGCTTGTGTCGGCAGGACGGAGTGATGAAATACCCCCAGGTTTTGATGTTGCTGTAAAGCCCAAAATGGTGTTCAGCTTAAATAAAATTGGTTCGTATCATGTTTGGTGCGACAAGTTTTTATATAGTAATTTATATATCTCTGATGCATTAGCTGCTATGTTAAACGATAAGAATTTTGTTGGAATAGTTTTTTCACAAGAAGAGCAAATCTGATATTGTCTTATTCAGAACGGCTGCGCCCCCAAGAACGTGCGCGGCTGATTTAAGTGCGCGAAATACGTGGACGCGCAGCCCCGGACATTTTGACCGACCCGGCATAGCCGGCCATCACGTCGGCGCAAGCTTCAAAAATTTGGCCACCGCCGAGTGCGATAAGCGTCTTGCTCTGCGGTCGGAATTGGTGCGTCCGCAACCGCTCTGACGGTGCTTCCAAATGCCTCCGGGTTCATCCAGCAGTCCACGTTGCCAAGGCTGCGGGTGCATACGGGAGCCGGAGTGAGCGGCGGATCGACTGGGCGACAATAGGATTTGCCTTGCTCCAGTCGCACCATGGAGCAGTCGCGCCCGCTCAGTCCGGAATAGATCATATCGGGCACAGAGCGGCCAAACACCGGCACCGCCGCGGCACTCGCAGCCATAAACGCGCCAGACGGTTCGACGAATGGCCCGCCGCAACCCGCCAGCAACGTTGCCAGTGCAAGCCCGGCCAGCCCAATCATCCGTCGCGGTTCAGCACCCATGCCGTTATCCTGCACCCAAGAGATGACCAAAGGGTTGCAGCCGGTGGTTTGCTCCAAACCCGCCCCGCCGCTACAAGACCAGCCCAACCGCCCAGCAGCCGACACGAAGGATGGCCGTGCCCGATATTTTCGACGAGGTCGCCGACGACCTGCGCGCCGAGCGCACAAACAAACTGCTGCGCCGCTTTGCTGGCCCGCTGGTGGGTTTGATTGTGCTGTCTGTCGCTGCCGTGGCCGGCTACGAGGCCTGGACGCAGCATCAGGCAAAGCTGGCCGCAGCACAGGCGGAGAGCTATCTTGCCGCCCAACAAATCGCGGATGGCCAAAAGGCTGGCCGCGCCGAGGCATTGCCTGCGTTCGCCGCTTTGGCCGAGTCTGGTAGCACCGGCTATCGCACGCTTTCGCGCCTGCGTGCTGCGGCCATTAAGTCGGATTCCAATGACATGCAGGGGGCCATCCTGCTTTGGGAGCAGGTTGCTGCCGACTCTTCCGCCGACCCTATCCTGCGCGACTTTGCAAACCTGCAATGGGCACTCCGGCAAATCGATACCGCGGATCCCTCTGCAATCGCTCAGCGGCTGCAATTGCTCACGGGCTCGGGCAGCGTCTGGCGTAGTCTGGCGCAGGAGGGGCTCGCCATGATTGCACTCCGTCAGGGGCAGACCGATCTGGCACGCAGCACCTTCAAGGAACTTGCTGCTGACACCACCGCACCAGACGGCGTGCGCGGTCGCGCCAATGGCCTGTTGCAGCTGATGGGGGGCTGAGCATGGCTGTTGATCGAGATACGAACTCACCAAAGCATAGACTGTCACGCCGCGCTGCGCTGTTGCTGCCGTTCGCAATGACGGGATGCGGTATTTTTGACGACAGCTTCTTCTCGCGCGACAAGCCGCCTATTCCCGGCAAGCGCCTCTCGGTGCTGCAGGTGCAGCGCGGCTTGATTGTGGACAATCCTCGCGATCTGCGCGTAGTGCTGCCTGAGCCGGTGCAGCGCGCAGATTGGTCGCAGGCTGGCAGTAACGCCAGCCACGAAATGGGCCATGCCAAAGTGGCCGATACACTTACCGAGGCATGGTCATCCAATATCGGCGAGGGCGGCAGCTATCGGCGGAAAATCACCAGCGAACCCATAGTCGCGGGTGGTTACATCTACACGATGGACGCGCAAGGGATGGTCAGCGCGTTTGACGCCGGGAACGGCTCACGGGTTTGGCGTTTTGACACCGAACCCGAAGACAATCGTTCGACGAGTGTTGGTGGCGGCCTCGCGGTTGATGGCAGCATCCTCTATGCAGCAACGGGCTGGGGAGAGGCTCTGGCTCTCGACGCGGCAACTGGTAAGCCAAAATGGCGTGTTAGGCTCGACAACGCAGCTCGCTCCTCGCCAACCCTTGCCGAGGGCAAGCTCTATATCGCGCTGCTCGGCAACAAGGTCGCGGCACTTTCTGCAGCGGATGGCGCGCGGGTTTGGACGTATCAGGCGTCTGAGCAGCAAACCTCCGTTCTTGGCCTACCCGCGCCGGCCTATGCTGATGGCGTGGTCGTGGCGGGTTTCGGCTCCGGCGAACTGGTGGCCTTGCGTGCCAACTCCGGCGCAATCGTATGGTCCGATAGTCTTGCGTCTGCGAGCGGCCGAAATTCCGGCTCAGACCTTGCAGCCATTCACGGTATGCCAGTGATCCAGGATGGCCGTGTCTATGCGGTGGGCTTTGGCGGCCTGATGCTTTCTCTCGACTTGCGCTCCGGCCGCAGGCTGTGGGAGCGTGAGATTTCATCAGATGCAACGCCCTGCATCTCCGGCGAATGGATCTTCGTGCTCAGCGTCGATGGCACCCTGGCCGCGCTGAACCGTGTTGATGGCTCGGTTATTTGGGTCACCCAGTTGCCTCCGTTCGAGGATATGGAGAAGAAGAAAAACCCTATCCGGTGGCTCGGACCGACCCTTGCTGCGGACCGCCTCGTGGTGGCCGGAAGCAACGAGCTTGCGATGGCCGTAAGCCCCTATACGGGCGAAATTCTTGGCCAGCAGCCACTCTCCGGGGCCGCTTCGCTGGCACCTACGGTTGCCATGGGTACCGTGTTTCTTGTAACCGACGACGGCAAACTGGTGGCACTGCGCTGACCCAACCGGCACTTCCTATTGTCGTCATTGCAGGCCGTCCGAATGTCGGCAAATCGACGCTATTCAACAAACTGGTTGGTCGCCGTCAGGCCATCGTGTCCGACATCCCCGGCGTCACGCGTGACCGCAAAGAGGCCGAAGCCCTTTTGCGTGGCCGCAACGTCATGATGGTCGACACCGCAGGGCTGGAAGAGAGCGACCCGGAATCGCTCTACGGCCGAATGCGCGCCTCGTCAGAAGCCGCCGTCAAACAGGCCGATCTCGTCCTCTTCGTCATCGACGCCCGCGCCGGCGTCACCCCGGCCGACGAGCATTTCGCATCCTGGCTGCGAAGGCAGGGTGCCCCCATCCTGCTCGTCGTCAACAAGGCCGAGGGCAGGGCTGGGTCCAACGCCGCACTCGAAGCCTATTCGCTCGGCCTGGGCGAGCCCGTCGGCGTCTCCGCCGAGCATGGCGATGGTCTGGCCGATCTCATGAGCGAGATTGCCGATCGCCTGCCGCCCGCTGAGGAGATTGACGAGAACGCCGCCCGCCCGCTGAAAATCACCATCGTCGGCCGCCCCAACGCCGGCAAATCCACGCTGCTCAACCGCCTGATCGGCGAAGACCGCATGATCACCGGCCCCGAGCCCGGCCTCACTCGCGATTCCATCGCCGTGCGGCTGGTGGACACAGATGCCAGCGAGTTCGAGATCGTCGACACCGCAGGTCTGCGCAAGAAAGCCCGCATTGAGGCGGATCTGGAGAAAATGTCCGTCTCCGCGTCCATCGAGGCGCTGAAGATGGCCGAAGTCGTCATCCTCGCCATCGACGCGGTGGAGGGCATTCACGAGCAGGACCTGCAAATCGCCCGCCTCGTCGAACGCGAAGGCCGCGCCTGCATTATCGTGCTCAACAAATGGGACGCGGTCGTGGACCGTAACGCCACCCGCAAGGCCGTGGGGGATCGGCTGCAAACCTCGCTCGCCCAGATGAAGGGCATCCCAGTCGTCACCCTCTCCGCACTCACCGGCCTCGGTACGGACAAGCTGCTGCCCGTGGTGCGCGAGGCCTATGAAGTCTGGAACATGCGGGTTGCCACCGGGGCGCTGAACCGCTGGTTTGAAGCCGCGCTGGAACGCCACCAGGCCCCGCTGGTCGAAGGCCGCCGTCTGAAGCTGCGCTACGTCACCCAAGCCAAAGCGCGTCCGCCGACCTTCATCATCTTCGGCACCCGCGCCGAAATGACGCCGGAAGACTATCAACGCTATCTGTCCAATTCGATGCGCGATGAGTTCAATCTTCCCGGCACGCCGATCCGTCTACAATTCCGCGGCACCAAGAATCCGTTCGCTGAGGACTGATCGCAGACGCATTAATTTTGCTAGCGCTGGCCTGAGTATTTCCCGATCCTGCCCGCCGGACAGTCAAAGTGCTATCACATCGTTTCCGTTGGGAGATGTATAGTGAAAACGTTATTTGCCATTGCCAGCCTGTCTTTGCTCACCCTGGCGTCATGTGGGCGCTCCACCGGTGAGCGAGCGCTCAGCGGCGGTGCCATTGGCGGCGGCGTGGGTCTGCTCGGCGGTGCGCTGGCGGGAGCTCCGCTTGAAGGTGCCCTGATTGGCGGCGCGGTCGGGGCCGGCACCGGCGCACTCACGTCGCCGCGTCAGATCAATCTGAACCGCTGATGAAACCGTTCGCGTTGATTGGCATCGTTCTCATCTTGGGCGGCATCGCTGCCGTCGCGGTGCCGCGGTTTTCCTACACGACCGAAAAACCGATTGTGGACATCGGCCCGCTCAAAGCCAGTGTCACCGAGGAGCACAGCTTCACCTTTCCAGACATGGCAGGTATCGGCCTGTTCGTGGTCGGCGCGGCTCTCCTTTTGGTCAGCCGGCGTACCGCCTGATCATCACCGCGGGCGTCATAAAAAGGCCTGGGGCAAAATCCCAGGCCTTTTTTCTCGTCTCACGCCAGCGCCGTGTCAGTTCGAAGGCTCAACCCGCCGGCGATCAGCCATGAACTGGTCGAACTCCTGCTTGTCGCGGGCCTGACGCAGGCGCTCAAGATATTCGAGGAACTCCTTCTGCTCGTCTTCGAGGCGGCGCAGCGTCTCGGCGCGGTATTCATCAAAGGCGCGATTGCTGGTGGGGGCCTGCGGGTTCGGCGCGCCACCGCCGCCAAAGTTGAAGATGCCACCAGGGCCCCAGCCCCAGCCGGAGCCAACATTGGCCTGCATCGCACTCGGCATGCAGCCCTGCGTCATCGCACGCCTGCGCCATGCCCGCGCGGTGAAGAAAAAGGCCAGCAGAACCAGGACAACCGGCAGATGGAAATGCCAGCTCGACGCAACCACCAGCCCAAACAGCACCCAAGCCACAGGCGGAATGTCACTCAAAAACGACGAGATCGGCACGGAGGCCTCCATGTGAATGTTTATCACATTTACATTTTTAATCGAGCCTGTGGCAGGTCGTCAAGAAAATTCTATCACGGCGCTTGGAGGCCAAGCGACTGCAGATACACCAGCAGTCCCGACTCCAGAAGATCCTCCGGGCTCATCGGTAGTTTGCGCCGCGTGGCATCCGCTCTGCCCACGAACAACGAGGCAATGCCATGTGCCATCGCCCAGATATGCAGTGCCACCATCAGTGGCGGCGGTCGCACGCCCTGCCCCCGATAGGAAGAAGCTGCCCCCTCCGCCGCCCGACGCAATACGCCAAACGCGCATTCGGAGGCCCGCAGCAGCATCGCGTCTGCCTCCAGCGGAAACCCGGTCTCGAACATCGCCGCATAGCAGGCGGGCTCCCGGCGCGCGAAGCCGAGATACGCCTTGCCGACATTCTCAATCGCGGTCACCGCATCGGGCCGTCCCTCTGCCCAGGCCCGCTCCAGCTCATCGGCAAACCGCTCGTAACCCTGTCGTGCAATCTCAGCTACCAGCGCATTGCGATCCCGGAAATGCCGGTACGGGGCCGCAGCACTCACCCCCGCCGCCCGCGCCACCTCGGCAAAGGTAAACCCCGCAGGCCCGCGCTCGGCGATCAGCCGCAACGCGCCCTCAATCAGCGCCTCGCGCAGATTGCCGTGGTGGTAGCTCTCGCGGCGCGAAGCTGGCTCGTCAGAGGAAAACTGCATGTAAAATCGTTCTACATCAGCGGCCCACACCAGCGCCAGAACCCTGCATCGCCTGCGATGTCATCAAACCGTCGTCCATCTGTCACGCTGCCATCGCCGAGCCGGACTATCGACAGACGTCAATTTGGATTCCATGTGTGTCGCAAACCATCATTCTCACCGCCCGGGCCGCAGCCCCCCGCATGCGCATGCGCACAGAGATCGTGGCGCTGGCACTGCTGGCCCCCTCGCTGATCTTCCTCGCCGCCTTTACCTATTGGCCGGTCTTCGGCGTGACCCTACGCAGCCTGACACAACAGCGCTTCGGCCAAAATGCGAGCTACGGGTTCGACAATTTCGCCCGTCTCTTCGCCGACCCGCATTTCAGCACCGCGGTGCACAACACCATCGTCTATGCCGCCGGCACCATCCTGCCGAGCCTCGCTCTGGCCCTCGCCTTTGCCCTAGCACTGCGCGAACAAGGCACGCTCACCGCAGCACTGCGCGCCATCCTCGTCATGCCACTGCTGATCCCACTCGTCGCGGCCAGCGCGCTCTTTGTCTTTGTATTCCTGCCCGGCGGCGGCCTGCTCGACTACTATTTCGCCAAGCTCGGCCTGCACGCCACCAACTGGCTCGGCGATCCTGATCTCGCTCTGGCTGCCATCATCGCCATCACCATCTGGAAGAACACCGGCTACTACATGCTGTTCTTCCTCGCAGGCCTCGCCGGCATCCCCGAGGAATATCACGAGGCCGCCAAGATCGATGGGGCAGGGGCCATCACCCGCTTCTGGCGCATCACGCTGCCGCTGCTCGGCCCCACTATCGCCTTCGTCACCGTCATCGCGCTCGTCAATACGCTCGTGCAGATCGACCACATTATCGTCATGACCGGCGGTGGCCCGTCCGACAGCACCAACATGATCCTCTACTACATCTACCAGCAGGCCGAGCAGAACATGGACACCGGCCTTGCGTCCGCAGCCACCGTCATCTGCGTCGGTAGCCTGCTTGCCATCTCCGTGCTCGCCCTGCGCACGCTGGAGCGTGGGATTCACTATGAAAGCTAGAAATGCCGGATTGCTGTTCGCGGGCCTTTCAGCTTTGCTCTGGCTGCTGCCCTTCGCGTGGATGATGGTGGCCTCGGCCCGCCCGCAAGTCTCCGGCGTGCTGGATCTCGCCTCACTGTTCCCATCCGGCCCCTTCGGCATCACCAATTACATCGAGGCCTGGACGAGCGGGCATTTCCCGCTGTGGTATTTCAACACGATCCTGCTGTGTGTTGGCATCTTCGCTATGCAGTCCATCACCGTCTGCCTCGCTGGCTACGCCTTCGCGCGGCTGAAATTCAAAGGCTCCGGTTCGATCTTCACGCTGTTCCTACTGCAACTCCTGCTGCCGCCCGCCGTGCTCGTTGTGCCGAATTTGCTGATGATCACGCAGCTACATCTGTTCGACAGCCTCGCCGGCATTGCAGCGCCCTACTGCGCCTCAGCCTTTGGCGTGTTCCTGATGCGCCAGACCTTCCGCTCCATTCCGCGCGATTTCGAGGACGCGGCGATGATCGACGGGGCCAGCCGCCTGCAGATCATCTGGCACATCCTGCTCCCGCTCGCCCGCCCGGGCCTCGCAGCCTTTGCCGTCGTCTCCGTTACCTCGCATTGGAACGAATTCCTCTGGCCGCTGATGGCCGTCTCATCGCCAAAATCGCAGGTGCTGACGGTGGGTTTGGCCAGCTTCACGCTCTCTGCCGAAAGCGGCAGCGAGTGGGGCACCATCGCCGCCGGCACCGCTTTGGTGGCGGCTCCGTTGCTGATCGGCTTCCTGTTCTTCCAACGCCGATTTGTCTCAAGCCTTGTCTTCACCGGCCTCAAATAAAGGAGATCACCATGCGTCTGCTCGCAAGCACAGCCCTTGCCGTGTCACTGCTCACGGCCCAAGCCCATGCCGCCACTGATATCGACTTCTTCTTCCCCGTGCCCGTGCAGGGCAAACTGGCGGTGGAAATGACGCGTCTTGTTGATGCCTTCAACAGCAGCCAGCAAGATGTTCACGTCACCGCCGTCTACACCGGTGCCTATGACGACACGAACCTCAAAACCCGCGCTGCCATCCAGGCCGGCAAGCCGCCAGCCGCCGTGCTGATGAGTGCGAATTTCATCCGTGAATACGTCATCAACAACCAAGCCATCAGCCTCGACGGGCTGATCGGGGCCGACCACGAAACGCCCGGTCAGTTCATCGGCAAGTTCTTCCCGGCCGTTCGCCCGAACGCCATGGAAGGTGGGCATGTTTATGGCGTGCCGTTCCAGAACTCGACGCCGATCCTGTATTATAACACCGACGCCTTCAAAGAAGCAGGCCTTGACCCGGAGAAGCCGCCGGTCACGTGGCAGGAATGGGTGGATGACGCCAAGAAGCTCACCAAGCGCGACGGTGCCACCATCACCCGCAGCGGCCTCACCATCATCTCTAACTATGACACGCTGGGCTGGCTGATCAGCGGGCTCTCAATGTCCAATGGCGGCGACTATTACAATCGCGGCTGGGGTGGTGAGGTCTATTACAACACCCCCAGCACCATCGGTGCCGTGCAGTTCATGGACGATCTCGTCCACAAGCATCACGTCATGCCCGAGGGCGTGAACGACGCCAACGCGGTTGCCAACGCTTTCTTCGCTGGCCGCACCGCCATGATGGTCAACTCCACCGGCGCACTGGGCTTCATTCGCGACAACATGAAGCTGCCATTCAAAGTGGCCTTCGTGCCACGCGCCATGCGCAACTCGGTGCCGATCGGCGGAGCCTCGCTGCTGATCCCCACCGGCAACACGCCAGAGCGTCAGTCCGCCGCCTGGAAGCTGATCAGCTATCTCACCAGCCCCGCCGTCAACGGTGGCTGGAGCCGCTACACCGGCTATTTCGCCCCACGCATGGCCGCCTATGATCTGCCGGAGATGAAAGACTACTTCGCCAAGAATCCGGATGCGAAGGTGGCCGTTGATCAGCTCGCCTACGCCACGCCGTGGTTTGCCACCTTCAACACTGTGGGCGTGCGCAAGGCCATCGAGGATCAGGTCCAGGCCGTGCTGTCCGGCAAGATCAAGCCCGCCGAAGCCATGGCCAATGCACAAAAAGCCGCTGACGCGCTGCTTCGCCCCTATGTTGAGCAGACCGCTCTGAAGCTGCCTGAGTAAGGAATTCGCCCATGATCATCGTCCAACTCACCGACCTGCACGTCCGTCCCTACGGGCGTGCAGCCTACCGCACCGCCGAGACCAACATGCTCACCGAACGCGCACTCTGGGCCGTGCGCAATCTCGCGTTCACGCCGGATGCCATCGTCATCTCTGGCGATCTTACCAATAACGGCCTGGCCTCCGAATACGCCGTACTGTCGGACATGCTCTCGCGCATTATCAAGGTTCCGGTCTATGTCCTTCCCGGCAACCATGATCACCGCGAGACGATGCGCAGCTCACTTGGTCATCTCCCCGGTGTGACCTCTGATCCGTATTTCATTCAATACGCGGTCGATCATCACGATGTGCGCCTCGTGATGCTGGACACCGTCATCCCCGGCAGCGGGGCGGGCGAGCTGTGCGAAAAGCGTCTGGCCTGGCTCGATGCCACGCTGTCAGCCGAGCCGAACAAGCCCACCCTGGTGGTCATGCACCACCCGCCCTTCGCCTGCGGCATCCGCCACATGGATCACATAAGCCTGCAAAACCCGTCTGAATTCATCAGCATCATTGCCAAGCACAGCCAAGTGAAGCGCATCCTGTGTGGCCATCACCACCGCCCGATCAACGCAGCCGTGGCGCACACAATTTGCTCCATCGCACCGTCTGTCGCGCATCAGGTGGAATTCGTGCTTGGCGACGAGCCGGGCATGTGGAAGCTGGAGCCCCCGGCGTTCGAAGTCTTCGTCTCCTTGGGCGATGACGCCATCGTGGGCCACACCATCTATGTCGAGAACTACCCAGGCCCATACCCGTTCTTTGCCGATCCAGTGGAAGACGAAGTGGGTCGCCTCTAACATTTTTGCCGAGGCGTGGATGTCAGAACAAAGACATCTGTGCCTCGGCAAATCCGCCTTCCGTGCGCGGCGCATTGAATTGTGAGCAATCCAGATCCTGCCGCTCCTCCAGTCCCCAATGCCGCGCCGCCACGCTGAAGCGTTTCGCCAGCAGATCCGCGTAAACCCCAGTGCCGGTAAAGCGCTTTCCGAACCGGCTGTCATTCAGCCCACCGGCCCGCGTCTCGCGCACCAGCTCCAGCACGTGGCGTGCGCGATCGGGATAATGTGTGTGCAGCCAATCTTCGAAGATCTGCTTCAACTCATGCGGCAGTCGCAACAGAACATAGCCGGCCTGCTTCGCCCCGGCCTTGTGCGCCGCCTCCAGAATTCGTTCCATTTCAGCATCATTTAACGCGGGGATCATTGGCGCTGCCAGCACACCGGTGGGAATGCCCGCGCTCGACAACTCGCTGATCGCCTGAAAACGACGCAGCGGCGTTGCCGCACGAGGCTCCATCCGTCGTGCAAGCGTCGCATCTAGTGTCGTGACCGAAAGATAAACCCGCACCAGATTGCGCGTGGCGAGTTCCTGCAGAATATCAATGTCCCTGAGCACACCACTAGATTTTGTGACAATTGTCACTGGGTGGCTGAACTTATCCATCACCTCCAGCACCTCACGCGTCAGTTTTAGCGTGCGCTCGATTGGCTGATATGGATCGGTGTTGGAACCTAGTGCAAGCGGCCGCGCCACATATCCGGGCTTGCGCAACTCGCGCTCCAGCAGCGATGCGACGTCTGGCTTGTAGAGCAGCTTTGTTTCGAAATCGAGACCAGGGGAGTAGCCTAGATAGGCATGCGACGGCCTGGCATAGCAGTACACGCAGCCATGCTCGCAGCCACGATACGGATTGACCGCGCGGTCAAACCCCAGATCCGGGCTCTGATTCCAGCTGATCACACTACGGCTGGAATCGCGCAGCATCGTGGTGCGCAGCGGCGGCAATTCGGCGATGTCCGCCGTCAGCGTCTCCCACCCATCATCGAATGCACCGGCCGTCTGCTTATCAAAACGATTGGCCGGGTTGATCCCAGCCCCACGCCCGCGCTGTGGTGGCATTTTCAGTGCAGTGGGCGGCACCGGTGGAATGGCCAGGCCCGCACGATCCAATGCTGCCACCTCATCCGCATCGATATCGCGCGCCAGATCGAAATCCCGACGGACGCGGCTTGTTTGCTGCTGCGCATACACGGCGTTGATCTCCGTTTGTTCCTAGCGCAAGATGCAATAGGTTAACGGGGCCGTCAAGAACATAAATAGAACATTAACGCTTGGGGCTATCCGGCGCGGAGCAGATGCTCCTGCAGCCGCGGCATCAGCTCCACCAGATTGCAGGGGCGGTGCCGGTTGTCCAGCTGCCAGACCAGAATGTCGTCCCACGCATCCTTCACGGCACCTGTGCTGCCAGGCAACGCAAACATGTAGGTGCCGCCTGCAACGCCTCCGATGGCACGAGATTGAATGGTAGAGGTGCCGATCTTCTGATAGCTAAGCATGCGGAACAATTCGCCGAAGCCGTCGATGGTTTTCTCAAGCACGCGGCTGAATGCCTCCGGCGTCACATCGCGCCCGGTGATGCCGGTGCCGCCGGTGGTGATGATCACGTCGATGGTGGCATCGGCAATCCAGCGTTTCAATACGATCGTAAGCAGATCAGCATCGTCTTGAACGATAGCACGCGCGCATATGCGATGGCCGGCGGCTTCGATGCGCCCGGCCAGCGTGTCGCCAGAGGTGTCATTGCCTGCCACCCGAGTGTCCGAAACGGTCAGAACGGCGATATTGCAGGCCATGAAGGGGCGGGTCTCGTCAAGCCGTGCCATGCTGTGCTCCTGGCCGCACATCGTCTTGTTCAGTGCAGAACAATCGGCCGCGGCGATGATTTGTCGAGTTCGTGATAACGCGGCCAGATGCCGGCGGCGAGTTCGTCCAGGCTTGGTGTCGGCAGATGCATCCTCGCCGCGTAAAGCCACGTGTAGGTCAGCACGCGGGGCACGAAGGCGCGGGTTTCGTCGATCGGAATGGCTTCAATGAACAGCAGCGGATCGCCCTGATGTGCCAGGCCAGTCGACCAGCGTCCGAAATGTCCTGGTCCTGCATTATAACTCGCCAATAGCCGCAGCAAATCGCCGTTCACGCCATCATACTGAGCCAAGTACGCCACATAGCGCTGGCCGAGTTCAGATCGGAAGAGCGTCGTGTAGGGAAAGAGTGTCTTCGCCTGTGTAGATCTCGGTGGTCGCCGTATCATTAAAAAAGGGGGGGGGGGGGGGGGG
>CAIJTR010000046.1 GCA_903823665.1 uncultured Rhodospirillales bacterium | reverse complement strand
GTATCCATCCGGCGAAGGCCGTTCAGTATGATCGGGTGGTCGGTTGAGCTCTGCCGTTGCTCCAATTCCAAGGCAGCAACTCGCCGAGCCTGGACGCAGGGTGATCGCCGATGCGTGCCAGTACATCGGCCAGCCACGCCCTCGGGTCGACGTCGTTGAGCTTGGCGGTGATGATGAGGCTGTAGATCGCTGCAGCGCGCTCGCCACCTCGGTCGGATCCCGCGAACAGCCACGCCTTTCGGCCAACGGCAATCCCGCGCAACGCCCGCTCGGCCGCGTTGTTGGTCAAGCAAATCCGTCCATTGTCCAAGAACCGGCTGAAGGATGGCCAGCGCTTGAGCATGTAGTCCATCGCGCGGCCAACCTCGTTCTGGCGCGCGAGTTTGAGCCGGGTCTGGCGCATCCAAGTTTCGAGTTCCGCAACCAGCGCCGCACTCTGTGCCGTCCGCGTGGCCAGGCGCTGTTCTGCTGACGTGGCGTTGATGTCGCGCTCGATGGCGAAGATCGCATCAATCCGCCGCACCGCCTCGACCGCCAGCGGGGCTTTGGTCAGTTCGGCTAACTCGAAGAATTTCCGCCGCGCATGCGCCCAGCATCCCGCCTCGGTGATTGGCCCCGGCTTGCGGGTGGGCGCGTAGAGATCGTTGTATCCGGCATAGGCGTCGGCCTGTAGAATGCCCTGCCATCCAGCGAGATGCCGGTTGGGATGTGCCGCCGTGCGGTCGGGCGCGTAGTGGAAGATCGCAGCTGGTGGGGCTGGGCCGTCGAACGGGCGGTCATCGCGAACATAGACCCATAATCGGCTGGTGTTGGTCTTACCCGCCCCACGGGTCCCCATGCGGCTGGCCGCATGGGAGGGGGCAAGCACAGGCACCGTGGTGTCATCGCCATGCAGTCGCTCGCCCGCCAGCACATGCGCGCGCAACAGCGTGTTCAGCGGGGCCAATGTCGCGGTGCAGGCCCCCACCCAATCGGCCAGGGTCGAGACGTCGAGATCAACACCCTCGCGGGCATAAACCTCGCTTTGCCGGTTGAGCGGCAAATGCTGGGCGAACTTAGCATCAAGGATCATCGCCAGCAGCCCTGGCCCAGCCCGACCACGCGCGATTGGGTGGAACGGTGCAGGCGGTTGGGTGATTGCCTCGCAGGACCGGCAGGTGAATTTTTCTCGGACGGTCTGCACCACCTTCCACTGACGCGGGATCACTTCCAACGTCTCGGTGATGTCCTCGCCGAATTTGGCGAGTTTGCCGCCACAGCATGGGCAGGCCGAGGGTGCTGCAATCACCACACGCTCACGCGGTAGATTCGCGGGGAACGGGGCGCGCACCGGCTTGCGGCGGGGGGAGCCCGATACCTCAGAGCCATTGGCCACCGCGACGGTGGCATCCTCGCTGGCAGCGGCCTCAAGTTCTTCGAGTTCCAACTCCATCTGGTCGATCAGCTTGCGGCTGCGCTCGGAGGAGGCCCCGAAGCGGTCATGCTTGAGCTTGGCGATGAGCAACTTCAGATGCGCGACCATCGCCTCGGCCCCGGAGGCACGCGCCTCGGCCTCTCTGCGTGCCGCTTCGGCGGTGGCCAAGGCGGCACGCAGAGCGGCGATATCAGCAGGCGTGACGGGGGATGGAGCGGCATTCGGCATGCAGTGATTGAATCACAGCCGCACCGATTTGTGTACCGGGAAGTGGCAGCCAGCCCACCAATTTATCCCGCCAGTTCGGGCCGCCAGGTGCGCAGCGGGTTCCGCCAGTCGATGCCTTCCAGCATGTAGCCCAGCTGCGCCGCCGAGATCGCAACCGCACCATCCGCAGGCGACGGCCAGATGAACCGCCCCTTCTCAAGACGTTTGGCATAGAGCGACATGCCGAGACCGTCGTGCCAGAGGATTTTCACCAAATCACCGCGCTTGCCGCGGAAGACGTAGAGATCGCCGATATGCGGATCGCGCCCAAGCGCCTGCTGCACCTGCAACGCCAACCCGTTCATGCCGCGCCGCATATCGGTGCTGCCGGTGGCAAGCCAAACCCGCACGCCAGACGGGATCGGGATCATCCGCGCAGCACGCCGAGCACGCTCTGGAGTGCGCGGGCTTCAACCGCGCCCGTCACCCGCACAATGACGCCATCCGGCAACACGATCTCGATCATGCCATCGGAGGCATTGGCGTGTTTGTCTTGAGAAGGTGTCGTGGGCCGATCCAACTCCACCGGCGAATTCGGCTCCGCCAGCACGCGCAGGGCCAGGAATTGTGGCTCGACCGCCGCGGCCAACGCGCCGCGACGCACCTGCTGACGCCAGTTCCACAACAGCCCACGGCTGATGTCGTATCGGCGCGCCACATCAAGAAAGCTAACACCGGGCTGCTCCACCTCGGCAACAATCCGCAGCTTCTCCTCAACCCGCCACCGACGCCGACGCTCAACCCCGCTGATGATCTCCAACGCCTCGGTCCTTTGCGACACACTTAAATGCGTC
>CAIJTR010000045.1 GCA_903823665.1 uncultured Rhodospirillales bacterium | reverse complement strand
GTTTCTAGAGCACGAACTTTCGACCAGATGATTCCATCTGGTCGAAACGTGCTCTAGACAACGCCGCTCCAGCTCACCGGCACCAGGCGATACCCAGCGCCGTCCTTCTCCACATGCCCCACCGCCGGGAATGGGAAGTGATAGCCCACGACAATCGCCTTCTCGCTCGCAGCCATGTCGTAGAACCGATGCCGCGTCTTCTGCGCCAGCGCCGGATCATTGTCGAACATCACATGCCAATCCGGATGACGCAGGAAGAACGCCGGAATGTTCGTCACATCAGACTGCACAAAAACCTTGTCCTTGCCCGACGACACAGCAAACGACGTATGTCCAGGCGTGTGGCCCGCCGTGTTGATCGAGGTCACGCCGGGGGCAATCTCCTTGTCCCAGCCATACATCGCAACGTGGCCCTTCATGTCCGCCAGGGCCTTTTGAATGGTGGTGAAGTAGTTCTTCGTCATCCCTTCCTTGGCCTTGGCGGCATTCTCCTCACTCATCCAGAACGCCCAATCAGCCTGCGGCATCAGCACTTCCGCATTCGGGAACGCCAGCTTGCCGTCCTTGGTGTGCAGCCCGTTGATGTGATCAGGATGCAGATGCGAGATCACCACGGTGTCGATCTGCTGCGGCGAGTAGCCAGCCGCCGCCAGATTGGTCAGCAAGCGACCAACAGCCGGGTTCGGCCCAGCGCCGTTGCCGGTGTCGATCAGAATGAGCTTGCTGCCGGTGTTGATCAGCACCGGATTGAACGGCACCGTAATCTTGCCGGCCGGGGCCAAATATGCCTTCGCCGCCTCGGCAATCGCCGTCTCATTGCTCACATTCGCCACAAAATGGTCCGGCATCGGGAACGTGCCAGCACCATCCGAAAGCTGCGTCAGCTCCAGATCACCAACCTTATAACGGTAAAAACCCGGAGCCTGCTGGCCAGATTGCGGAGCGGCAGCCAGTGCCGGGCTTGCGGCGAGTGCGGCGAGTGCGGCGGTGCCTGCCAGCATGGCGCGGCGGGTGATCTCGGTCATTAAAGCCTCCCTGATTGTGGTCGAGCATGGCGGCATATCGGCCCCACCTCAACCATTTCAACCCTTAGAGTGGCCGAAGTGCGGCAGCCACTCCAAACGGCCCCGGCAGCGCCCCGCGCGGAAACAACCGCGTCACATGCCCCATCTTGCGGCCCGCCCGCGCCTCCGCCTTGCCGTACAGATGGCCGATCAACCCAGGCGTGGCCATAATCTCCGGCCACATCGCGCATTCCGCCTCGCCCACCAAATTCTTCATCACAGCGTCTGAATGGCGCGAAGCCTCCGGCAGCGGCAGCCCCGCCACCGCGCGCACATGCATCTCAAACTGGCTGGCCGGGCACGCATCAATCGTCCAATGGCCGGAATTATGCGGCCTTGGAGCAATCTCGTTCACCACCACACCGCCCTTGGACGTGACAAACATCTCCACCGCCAGCAGCCCCACCAGTCCCAGCTTCTCCGCCACATTCCGCGCCAAATCCTGCGCCTCCAGCGCCAGATCAGCGCCAATCCGCGCCGGGGCCAGCGTCAAATCGAGAATGTGATCACGATGCTGGTTCTCCACCACATCAAACGCCACCGTCTCGCCATCCAGCCCGCGCGCCACCACCACGCTTATCTCACACGCGAAGTTTACAAATCCTTCCAGAACCAGCGCCTCAGCGCCCAACTCAGCAAACGCCGCCGCCAAATCCTCCGGCGCACGCAGCATCACCTGCCCCTTGCCGTCATAGCCCCCGCGCGCAGTCTTTAAAATCGACGGCAAACCCAACTCACCCACCGCCGTCTCCAGCGCCGCCAAACTATCCACCGCCCGCCACGGAGCCGTCGGCGCACCAGCACCATTGAGAAAACTTTTCTCAACCACCCGGTCCTGGCTGATGCGCAACACATCCGGCCCGGGACGCACCGGCTTCAACGATGCCAGCAATTCCAGCCCCTTGGCCGACACATTTTCGAACTCGAACGTAATCACATCCACAGCCGCCGCAAACGCCCGCAGCGCCGCCTCGTCCTCATAATCACCCAGCGTCACGCCCGCACTCACCTGCGAAGCCGGGCTATCCGCCTCAGGCGTGAGGATATGACAGCGATAGCCCAGCCGAGCCGCCGCCATCGCCGACATCCGGCCCAGCTGACCACCGCCCACGATGCCAATGGTGGAATTCGGCGGTAACGCGTTCATACGGGAGCGAGTGCCACCGCGTCGGTCTGCGCCGCACGATACGCATCCAGCCGCTCTGCCAATGCCGCGTCTGTCCCGGCCAAAATCGCCGCCGCCAGCAGCGCCGCATTCACCGCCCCAGCCCTGCCAATCGCCAGCGTCGCCACCGGAATACCCGCCGGCATCTGCACAATGGAAAGCAGCGAATCCATGCCCTTCAGCGCGTGGCTCTCCACGGGAACGCCCAGCACCGGCACAGCCGTCAACGCCGCCGCCATCCCCGGCAGATGCGCCGCCCCGCCAGCGCCTGCCACAATCACCCGAATGCCGCGCGCCTTCGCCGTCGTCGCATATTCCACCAACCGCATCGGCGTCCGGTGTGCCGAGACAATCCGCGTCTCAAACGCCACACCCAGCTTCTCCAGGGTTTGCGCGGTGTTCTCCATGGTCGCCCAATCCGACTGGCTGCCCATGATGATCCCAACAACCGCCTCGCTCACGCAATCGAATCCGGAATGAGCCTCGATTCCAACCACGCAATCTCGTCCTTCAACAACAATTTGCGCTTCTTCAGCCGCACAATATGCAGCTGATCAAGCGGCCCGCTCTCCACCACCCGCGCAATCACGGTATCAAGGTCACGATGCTCACTGCGCAGCTCATGCAGCTTGCGCAAAAGCGAGTCACGATCGGTCAGCATCGCGCCATCCTGTCACCCATTCCCACGCTCCCGTACTGGTCGCCCCGTGAATCTCATCCATTGCCACCCCGGCTGCGTCGATTGCCGTGGCATTGGCAAGCGCATTTGCGTTACCCTTTGATGGCGTGTCCAAGACTATCAACCCTCGGCACGCCCATACGAACTGGAGGCACCATGAACCTGCAATCCCGTCTCGACAGTCTCAAAACGCGCCACGCCAGCCTGGATAGCCGCTCGCCGCGACACTGACCATCGGCGCATCCCATGACACGCTCTCCGTCACACTCGCC